>RDXT01000665.1 GCA_004292985.1 Bacteroidota bacterium | reverse complement strand
GGTAACCGGCACAGGCGCACCGAGCGGGGTGAGCGTGGCGCTGAGTTGCACGGAGGCTCCGGCGCAGATCTGGGCCGTATCTACCGCCAGGGAGAGTATGGCTTCCGGAATCACATTTACCGGCTCGATCACCGGGCAAAGGCCTGGCGCTGTGTAGGTTACGATATAGCTGGCGGCTCCGTTGATGCTGGCAACAGGGTTACGGATGGCCGGGTTGGAGAGACCCGTCGGCGGGTCCCAGTTGTAGGCGCCTCCGCCTGAGTTGGGGGTCGTCGCGACCAGTTGTATGCTATTGGTTGTGGTTGGGCACACCACCACATCCTGCGGCGGCAATATAAGTCCCTGATTTACAATGACATTAAAGCCCACCACCTGCTGTCCGGCATTGGGGCAACCATCATCCTTTACCGTCAGCGTGAAAAAGTAGTTGCCTACATCTGCCAGGGTTGTCGGCCATGAAAAGGAGCCGGAGACGGGGTTATTGCCGTTGATGCTGAAGGTCGCTCCGGGAATGGCCGAACCAAGGGTAGAAGTCATGGTCAGCAGGTCGGCAATGTTGGGGTCAAAACCACTGATGGTAAAGCCGAGCGTATTGCCTGCGCAGATAGAAAAGGTGTTTCCTGTCAGAATCCCTCCGGTCACGTTGGCGGGCGGGCCGATCTGCGGAGGCTGGTTGCCGCAGTTGATCACCACCATCTGAATATCGCGCATGGTGGTACCGATCAGCACGCCGTTACGGTATTCCTTCACCAGAAGGGCCACAATCCCCTGCTGGAGACCCGAAGGGGTAAAGCTGAACTGCCCCGAAGACCCGTCAAAGTTGAAGTTGTTGGCCGGTGCGGTTGCCATCGGATAGGTATTGGAAAATCCGGGCATGTAATCAATAGGCAGTGGGTTGCCATTCACATATTCGAGCGGGTCCACCAGTTCGAAAGCGAGAGAGTCGCCATCCGGGTCAATCGCGCCATTGTTAAACTGAAAAGGCTGACCATCACAGAGATAGGGAACCGGAGGCGTGGTAAAATAGGGAGAGTTGTTGCAGGTAACGTCGAGGTTGTTGAGATAAGACTCGATGTAAATGCGGGTATTGGGGGTAATGACCGAGTTGGTGATGGCGTAGTTGCGGCAACACAGCTGCCAGCTGATCAGCCAGTCTGCGCACTGGGCAGGCAGGGTATAGGTAAGCTGGTAAATATGCTCCTCTACACCTGGGAGAATCCCTCCATTACAGGTGCTGAAAGGCTGCTGCGCCGGGCAAAGGGGCGAAAGCTCTGTGAGACTCACCCTGGGCGCCTGCAAAATAAAGCGCGCAATGCCGCAGGAAGCCGAGCTGAAAGCGATGTTTTGTGTGGGGTTCAGATCCGAACCCTGGCAGTCGCGGTAGATCTTGAGCGTGAAACGGTATGTGTTTCCGCCCAGGCATTCGTATTGAAGGTCGGCGCCCATCGCGTGGGTTGCACGTGCCTGGTTATACCCTACCAGTAAGAAAGAAAGGGTATAAAAAACAAGCAGAATGGGCTTTTTCAGAACGGTAAATCGTGTAAGCATATCGCCAGGGTTTCTTCCTGATGACCAGCAGGACAGATTCCGTGCTGCCCGGCATAGCCGTCAGGACGTGTCTGTTCTCGTATCCGGTTGATAATCAGCAAGGGTAGATGCAAGGTTTCTTACCCCTAATTTAATCCCCGGAATTACCAGATAAGAGAACTGATTATCCCCATGTAAGATAAAAAGATAAATTGTCAGTCTGTCTGCACGCGCCCATCTCTCTCCTATGTGTGAAAGAGGCTCATCATCAGCCGATTACTATACTTTGAGGATTTTTCCCCGGTACACTTTGCCCTGGAAAAAAATCTTGTAGTAGTAGATGCCGGGAGGCAGGGCAGAAATATCCATCCACTCTGCATAGTCCGGGATAAAGGTCCAGCTCCGGCCTGCAATCTTCTGATGGCTGGCGTTGGTGAGCACAAACTCTACCTGCTCCGGAGTCGCGGGCGCAGCATCGAGCCGGATGCGGATCAGATCTACCGCCGGGTTGGGGAATACCCGCACCAGACGCGCCGGATCAAATCCTACTTCGAGGGTATCTGTACGCACCCGCATTCCATCGGTATGTACCTGCTCGGCATAGTAGCGCACCACGCCCATTTCAGGTGCGGCATCTTCTGTTTCGTAATAAGAACCCTGGACCCAGGAACCCAGCGAAGGGGCTGTGCCTGCCAGTTCATATGGAGCTCCATTCAGCGAACGGAACAACTCATAACTCACACACTCACGCTCCCGCTCGGTGGACCAGTTCAGCAGGATTTTTTCGCCCCACTGGTCACCGTTCAGGTGAAGACGAAGCGGATAGCGCGCACCGCCACCCTGACCATCGCCACCACTGCCCAGACCGAATGACTGAAGGTTGTCTGCCCACATTTCTGCATATTTCAGCGTGGCAGTCGTATCTGAGGACCAGCGTTTCCGGGAAGGAACTGCTCCGTAGCGGTACTCCTCATAAGACTCGTCTGACAAGGCCAGCATACGTGCCAGCGGGTCTGTGCCGACATCTCCGGGGATATTGTAAAACACCAGTTGCGATTCTTTGGTCATGGCAGCGGGCGCAATGGCCTTGTTCAGGTCATTGAAGTCCGTTTCATCGTAATAAATCCGCACAAGGGCACTGTCTCTGGGCTGGAGAGCCGCTGTGATTTCCAGGTAACGACCTGCTGCAAACCAGCCGAGGTAGTTTTGAGCGTAAGAAGCGCCGCTGAGGGTATAGGCAGCCTGCCCGCGGTCGGGTGTCAGGACCATCTTTACCCCGGAAGGCAGCAGTTCGGCTCCACTCTGGGTGAGATTTTTAACCGAAAACAGCAGCAGATCCTCAGTGCTGGCAGGAGCTGCGGCAGCGTCTTTGATATAGTGTGACCAGCCCTGGGCATCGGTACACATACGGCTTGCCGTGTAAATGCCTGGGGATGAAGGGATTGCCGAAGGGACATCGCAGCTTTTCTCGGCGTTGATGCAGATATTGTCTATGTAGAGGTCGGGGCTGAAGTGGGCTTCGAGCGCCACCATAAAGACCAGCCGCACCTTACGCCCTGCATACTGGCTCAGGTTCAGGCTTTCGCTTCTCCACTCGCTGCATGTCAGCGGCTCCCATACGTAGGGATCGGTGGAATTGGCAGGCGAAGTCTGAAGGTCGTATCCGCTCTTTTCATAGAGGGCTGCCGAAACCAGTTCGCAATCTTCCAGCGCCAGCACCCGCAGGTTGATATTCTGCCCGGCAGGAGCGAGGCGGTAGGCTACGTCGAAGGTAAGGATCGCTGATGAAAATGCGGTGAGGTCCAGCAGCGGGCTGATAAAGAGGTCGCGTGGGCCTGGCTGTCCCGGAGGCACATTGTTTACCGCCAGACCTTCGCTGCCTTTGTAGCGGAGTACCTGGCCTTCGCTGGCTGCGCAGCGGCTGTAGGCCATCTGATCCCAGGTAAAGTCCCGGTTCAGGTTGGCTACCATCCAGCCTGCGGGCAGTTGCGTCTGTCCAAAGCCAATGCAGTAAGGGAAGGCACTCTGGCTGATTGCATTGATAATGAAGAACTTACGAACCAGCACATCATCATTCGGATTGTCGTCCCGGTCGCCGCCATTCACTTTCTGCACTTTCACCACCAGGTCATAGAGGCCCGCAGTAAGGGTAAGCGCAGGCAGGGTAACCAGCTTCGAAGCGCCGGGTGCCAGTTGTCCGCTCCAGGTAAAGCTGTAATTGACCGTGGGGTCTGTGTAGTACAGCACTTCGACGGAGGTCAGGGTGATGTTTCCGGTATTGGTAAACAGAACCTTGGGCTGGATGGTATTGGTGCAGATCAGTTCGGAAGGTTCGCTGATCTGGCTTACTTCCACGTTTTCATACACAATGGAGCAAACCGAATTCTGGATCAGCGAAGTCCGCGAGTTGAGCAGGTTCCAGCGCATACGAACCTTCTGGCCTGGCGTAAATGAATTGCGGCAGGCGTATGAACTTCCGTCCATGAAGTTTTCGTAGAGGTCTTCTACATCGGTATCAAAGGGATTGTTGGGGCTGCTGTCCTGGGCATCGTTGCTGCAGGAATTGACCCGCTCGCCATTGGCACAGTTGCCACCGGCAGGCGAAGCATCGGGCGGGGTATCGCAGACCTTGTCGCCCTGGGTCACGCAGTTTTCGTTGTCGCAGGGAGAGGCCGCGCCGACCGGATCGAAGGAGGTTTCAAACAGGCCCAGATAAACTCCCGCATATTCTACCGCAGGAATGGTATTTTCGGCACTGAGGCCCCAGACATCGCTTTCGAGCACGATACCGTCATAGGTTTTGCCGTGGGCGCCGGGCATAAAGGCATAACCTTTGAGTCCGCAGTCATTGTTTTGACTTGCGCAGATGCTGTTGACCAGCCAGATGTTGAGGTAGCCGTGTGAATCCCAGTAGGCCAGATTTTTGAGGCAGGCATCCTGGCTGTTGCCGGTGCCTGAGGCGCACAGTTCATCGCGGAAGAGATTGCTCATCGCCGTTGATGTGCGGGTGATTCCGGCGCTGGTGGCTCCATCGGGTGCAGTTTGCGCGAGGCAAAATTCGATTTCTATATCTGCGGCAGGAATGCCGGCATTGCTGAAATAGGGGCCACCATGAAAAACATTGCGGTTGCGGAAGGCATCATTGAGGTAGGAAAGCCCGGCGATAATCTGGGCATCCGTGGGATTGGAGCTGCCCGCCGCCGGAGTCGAATCCTGGGGCAGGTGCATGATATGTACAACTACGGGCACCACGAGGAGGCCCCGTGAGATATTTCCCGCGGGAGTGCTCTGGCTCAGGTCGCGGTAGATCATATCTTCGATCTGATCTGTCCGCTGGCGATATACTGCATCCGTTTCGTAGCGAAGCGAATGCGCTTTGGAAGCTCCCTGCGACCAGGCGGTCAGAGGGCACAAGAGGGTAAGGGCACATACGGCTGCGCTAATCCAGCCGCCTAATCTCCATTTTCGCACAACAGGGTACATCATCATCCATTCTATCCAGGTTTGAATGAAAAACCACAGAGCGATCAGGAAAGAGCAAAAGGAACATCCATTACAGGGAAACCGAACCGCTACTCCTTCTCCAACTGCCTGCCAGACCACCTAAATGGTCTGATCTGTGCCTGCTGTAAGAGATTCAAAAAGCGAGCCAATTCTGTAAGGAAACGTAAGAATATGTGAATGTTTCAGCTCTTTTCGGGGCAAGAACGAAGGCTTGCGCCAGAAGTAAAACACGTTTAGCTGCTAAACACTTCAATATCAGGGGAAAAGCATATTACATTGAAGTGACAGTCAAATGTAAGCTTTTATCGCGATAAGTCAACAAATTGCGTATAAAAACAAAAAAAGAGACGACTCGTTTCCGAGCCGTCCCTACAGCACAACCATGAAAACACAACTTATATATCAAGTGAACTTGATGTCTGACTAATAATCAGCAGGGTTACCGCTGATTTGATATGACAAAGATAAAAGCTTTTTTTGTCAATGCAAATTTTTTTTCCTGCTAAAAACATTTTTTTTATCGCAGTGGTAACATTGTGGTTACATTCCCATATCATTCTCTTCATTATTTACCTTTCCCGATGGACCCGAACCCACCCAATCTGTATAAACTTGTGATCATCGGCGACCGTGTGCTGATAAAACCCCGTACCTCTGCCGAAAAAACGTCGAGCGGACTGTTCCTTCCCCCCGGAGTGCTTGAAAAAGAGGTAGTTCAGAGCGGTTATATTATGAAAACCGGTCCCGGATATCCGATCCCGATGCCTACCGAAGACGAACCCTGGAAACAAAACCAGGAAAGTACCCGCTACATCCCCCTTCAGGCACGCGAAGGAGACCTCGCAATCTTTTTGCAAAAAGCCGCTTACGAAGTGATGTACGAAGGGCAAAAATATTTTATTGTGCCCCAGAATGCAATTCTGATGGTCGAGCGCGACGAGGAGCTGTTTGATTGAGCGCACCTCCAACTTTTTTAACTTTTTTGCGTAAAAATTTGGCAATATGCTACCTGCGTATTAAGTTTGTGAGCAATGACCCTTCAACAACTGGCATTATATATAGGTGTAAGTACCTTACTTGCGGGCTGTGCGCAGCCTGCGGATAAGCATGCTGCCCCTCCGGATGTGGTGATGGTCACCGAAGCGGGAGAAATCGGCATTCATTTGTATGATGAAACGCCGCAGCATAAGGCTCATTTTCTGAGTCTGGCCCGATCCGGGTTCTTTGACAGCCTCTCTTTTCACCGCATCATTCCGGGTTTTATGATCCAGAGTGGCGACCCGCGCAGCCGGGGTACGGGGCATGTCCGTGAAACGGGCGAGCCTGAGGATACCACTACCCTCGCGCCGGAGTTCCGGGAGCATCTGGTGCACCTCAACGGCCAGATCGGAGCCGCTCGCTGGGGGGACGATAAAAACCCCGGACGGCGCTCTTCGGGCACGCAGTTTTATATTGTAACCGGGGCGCCTGTGGCCAAAACCCGGCTCGACAGCATGGACCAGGCCTGCACAGCCATGCGGCGCGGGAAGTTTTA
>RDXT01000232.1 GCA_004292985.1 Bacteroidota bacterium | reverse complement strand
GTGCCTGTTTACTTATTGCGCTTTTGCATCGTCGTTGCTCATGTCGCGGATGGGGGATATTGTCATCACCTCCATCATACCCAATCTGGGAGTGAATGTGACAGAAGTGTTTGAGGAGTAAGATATGGCCGGGAGAAATCAGGTGTCGGGGCAGCTTCCTGCCGCCCCGATCCTGGAAAGTGTTTATTTCTTCATAACTACCTTCACCTGACACAGCTTCCACTGGCCATTTTCTTTCACCGCCTGATGGTCGAAGGTGCCGTTGAACACCTCCGCTTTTCCCGTTGTTTTGTCGGTCATCGTCTGGGTAAAATCACCTGTAAATCTGGCCTTGCCATCGGGCAGCAGGGTGCCTACGCAGTTGGGTGCAAATTCGATGGTACCGCTCATGGTTTCAAAGTTTTTTTTCAGACTTGCTTCGACCGCTGCACGGGTCCGGGTTGAGGTGCTGCCGTCTTCGGCTTTTACATAGGTTACATTCTCTGCGTAATAGGCAGCAACTGCCGCAGCGTCGCCCCGTTCATAGGCGGCTTTCCATGCATTGCCGAGGGCCAGCATTTCGGCGGTGGCGTCCTGCGCCCGGGTGCTGAGTGCGGCGCACAGAAGGGTCGCGATAAGAATGAGATTTTTCATTGGTTAGTTAAGGTTAAAGGGGTTATTGCATCGTCATTGCTCATGTCCCGGATGGTCAGCCATTTACCGCTGCGTTTTTCCCAGACGGCCATGTATTTGCCGGTATAGATCACATTTCCGGTGCTGTCTGTGACCGTTGTTTTTCCGACTTCTGTCACGCGGTTTTCGTCGCCGTACAAGTCTAAGGTTTCGAAGGTGGTCTTTGCCTTTACTTTGCGTTTGGCCATCTCCGCTTCCACGCCTGTTTGGATGGCGGCTTTGCCCACGAGCATCGGCTGGTCGTCGTTCATGCTAATGGCATCGTCGGCATAAAAGCCCACAATGGTGGCGACATCTCTGGCATTGGAGGCCGCAGCCCAGGCATCTTCTATGGCTTTTATTTCGGCCTTGACCTTCGCCATGTCGGCTTTGGGAGCTTCCTGCACTTCGGGCTGCTGGCAGGCTGCAAACAACAGCATGCAGAGAGAGAGGGTGATAAAAAACGAGTTACGTTGCATGAGATAAGATATTGAGGGGTGAAAAAAGGGCCTGATTATTACAGCTTTTCCAGTTTTTCCTGGCTGGAGGTGAATTTCGGATTCAGTTGCACGGCCTTCTGGTAGCTGCTTCGGGCTTTTTCTTTGTCGCCTTTGGCCGCATAGCCATCGCCGAGGCTGTCGTAGGTATTGGCGGAGTTGGGATAGAGCGTGGTGTTCATCGTGAAAAAGACAAGGGCGAGCTCGTACTTTTTGGCTTCGAGGGCCATATAGCCTTCCCGGTTCAGGTCCCATTCAAAGAAGGTGTATCCCTTCGGGTTGCTTTGCTGCAGGGCCTTAAACTGCGCCTCGGCAGCGGCGATACCGCTTTTTTCAGCCGTTTCTGCGATCAGAGCCGTTCCGGAGGGCTTGGCATCTATCACATCCACCAGCTCGATGACTGCTACGAAGTAGTCACCTGCTTCTTTTCGGGCGGGGCTGTCGGCGGGCAGGAGGCTTTTGGGCACCTCTTCGCGGTACTTGCTGCCTTTTTTCATCTGCATCAGCAGTTCTTCGCGGGCTTTGTCAATGGGATCGCTCGCTGTACCGATGGTTTCATGGAT
>RDXT01000231.1 GCA_004292985.1 Bacteroidota bacterium | reverse complement strand
GCAGGGCCTGCCCGACATCGTGTCTTTCGACAGCCTCACCCGCGTGCTGAGCGGCATACAGGCAAGGGCGACCTTCAACCTGCGCAACCAGGTTCCCGGATTCAGAGATGTGTTGATTATCAATGGATTAGACACCACCTTTATTGCCAATGGATTTGAAGTGCAGCAGGGAGGCAAGGCCGAAGTCTGGGCAGACATCATCGTGCCGGAATTCATGCGCGTTCCCCCTTCGGCGACCAAACCCCTGAGCTATACCCTGATGGTAAGCTATGGCAATAATGGCAACATAGATGCCGAAGGCGTGCCCATCTGGATTGCGATAGATACGTCCGTAAAGGTTATTTCTTTTGAATTTCAGTGGATTCCGCAGGTGCCGGGCGCAGGAAATCCGGCAGACACCACACTCACAGCGATCCTTACAGACTCTCTTTTTGGCGAGGCGATCCCTCTGAATGTATATATCGCAGTAATCCCTCGTGTCCCCGCAGGTTTCCAGGGGTATCTGGCACTGAAAACGACCAACACCCGTACAGGTACCGTCTATTTTGATGCCTGGGCTTCAGAACCGCTCTATGGTTCGCCGCTGAAGTATGCGATTGGAGAATGCAAAGATTTCCTGGCAGGTAAAATACTGGGACTGATCCCTGGCGGGGGCTGCCTGTACAACGGGTTGGATGCCTTGCTCAGCCCCATGTTTGATGCGCTGTATGATCCTAATTTTGGATCGGCTTCCTGGGCTGCCAACTACAGCCTTACCCTTGCCAATGCGCTGGTGGATTGCGGGTTGGCACTTTCAGGTGCGGGTCTGGCGGTAGATATGCTGAAAATACTACTTCAGGTTGCAAATACCGCGAGCGACTTCAATAATATCTTTACCAACTGTGCGCAACTCTTTCCCAACCCCAAACCCACTCCCAACAGTTCAAACATCCTGGGCTCGGTGGACCCCAATCAGAAAAGCGGACCGGGCGGCGCAGGACCTCAGCACTGGATTTCTGACAAGCTGCCCATGCCCTATCTGGTAGAGTTTGAAAACGTGGACACAGCCACCGCACCTGCTCTCAATGTAGTGGTACTCGACACCCTCGACGTTTCGGTATATGACCTCAACTCCCTGCAGCTCAATTACTTTCAGATTGCCGACAGCCTGTTCCCTATCCCCCGTGGCCGCAGCGAATGGAGCGCCTGGGTGGACTTGCGTCCGCGTATTTCGACCCTTGTGCGCGTAGAGGCCCGCCTCGACAGCAATGTGCTGCGCTGGGAGTTTGAGTCGCTCGATCCGGCTACCCTTAACCCGCAGACCGGCATATCTGACGGCTTTCTGCCCCCCAATATCAACGATCCCGAAGGCCGCGGCAGCTTCTCTTACAGCATAGGGCGCACAGACGGGTTGCCCACATTTACCACCCTCAGCAACCGGGCAGCTATCTACTTCGATTCCAATCCGCCCATTATCACCAATACCTGGCGCAATATCCTCGATGTGGATGCGCCCGTAAGCCAGATGGCAGCTCTGGATACCCTCCAGCTTACAACAGCCATTCCGCTCTCCTGGCAGGGCAGTGACTTTGGTTCGGGTATTCGCTATTATGATGTGTATGTCTCGAAAAACGGAGAGGCCTATGAGCTTGCTGCCAGCACAGTGCGCGACACCTCGATTGTATATGGCGGAGAATGGGGCTATCGCTACGAATTTTATACCGTAGCCGTGGA
>RDXT01000230.1 GCA_004292985.1 Bacteroidota bacterium | reverse complement strand
CTGCTACCTGCGAACGCCCGTACCCGATGCTGGTTCCCGCCGCGTAGCTGTGAATCTGGGTAATGCTGCTGTGAAGGCTGCCCATCTCGGTCAGACCTGCCCCTGTATCACTTCTGCTGGGGTCAATGCCATATAATCCGATTCCCAGACGCACCATATCGAAGGCATATTCGGGAAAACGCAGCACCCCCGGCGTGTTGAGCACGTGACGCAGGGCATAAACTCCCAATTCAGACTGAAGGCGGGCATACATGGCCTGAAAACGGGCCACTTGCTGCCGGGTAAAGGCATCTTCTGCCGGATCGTCGGACGCTGCCATGTGCGACATCACCGAAACGATCGTTACATCCGGGTGTTGTTGCAAAAAAGCGATCACTTCACCCAGTTCTTCCTCCAGAAAACCGAGCCTGCCCATGCCGGTTTCCAATTTCAGGTGTATGCGCGGCGATGCCAGCCCCGCCATGCGGGCCGCCTGGAGGTAGCGCCGCAGAATGTCCATATTGCTGATTTCCGGCTCGACTTCGTAGCGGATCAGCGCATCGAGGCTTGAGCTGTCGGGGTTCATGACCATAATCGGCAGGCCCACGCCGCTGTTGCGCAGGTCAATGGCCTCCGAGGCATAGGCCACGGCCAGATAGTCTGCACCTGCGTTTTCGAGTTCGCGGGCGATCTCCCAGGTGCCGCTGCCATACGAAAAGGCCTTGACCATGCACATGGTTTTCACACCCTCTGGCAGACGCGCCTGAAGCGTGCGGAAATTGTGCAGCAGGGCATCGAGGTTGATCTGGAAAAAAGTCGCGTTGAGCTTGCGGTTAAGCAGGGGAATCACCCGCTCCAGTTCGAAACGCCGCGCACCTTTGAGCAGCAGTGTGCTGTCGCGAAAGTCCTCATAGCGGATGTCGCGCAGCAACTCATCGGTGGAGGGGTAGTTGCGGCTGCCGCCGATCTGCGCAAATACGGGACCCACAGTGCGCACATTTCCGGCACCGAGCAGGGCCTCCGCCTCTGCCAGCAGTTCCCGCTGTATCTCTTCCCGCTGTTCTCCCTGATGCTCTACATCGGTGATAATCAGTTGTTTGCGCGGCTGATTTTCGGTTGCGGCGAGCAGATGCAGGGCATTGCGGATCGAGTCGGCATCGGAGTTATAGGCATCGTTGATAAGCGTAATCTCCGGATTGTCGGTAATCATCTCCGTGCGCATGCCTACGGGCGTAAGCAAGGAAAGACGGCTGGCGGCTTCGGGAAGTGTGATGCCCATGCGCAGGGCTGCCAGCAGGGCCAGCAGGGCGTTTTCGCGGTCGGCCTCACTCTTCATCGGCAGACTTCCTTTGGCCCTGAGACCCTGATATTCAAAGGAAAAGACCCTTCCCGTTTCGCTGATCTGCTCATCGAGAACGCGCAAAGTATCCTTCGGTTCTGTCCCTGCCGAAGAGAGTACGGGCTGGATCTGTTGCAATTGCTCAAAAATGGCCGTTTGCGCGGAACCACAGATAAGCTCCTGGACCTCTTCAAACAACAGGAGCTTTTCCCTGAGTTTCTGTTGCTCACTCTCAAACCCCGCCGCGTGTGCAGGCCCCATGTGGGTAAGCACTCCGAGGGTGGGGCGGATCATGGCTGCCAGCACCTCCATTTCACCGGGCTGCGAAATGCCTGCCTCGATGATGGCCACATCTGCCTGCGGGTGCATCCGGAGCAGGGAAATCGGCACGCCGATC
>RDXT01000229.1 GCA_004292985.1 Bacteroidota bacterium | reverse complement strand
CGCTGCCGAAAATACTCTTCGCTGCGGAATGCCTGGGCTTCGAGCTGCTTGCGGGCCTCCTTGAGAGATGAATAAAAAAGTTCAGGATCCTTCTGCCGGATCAGAAAGCGAAGCAGCAGGTCATTTTTTTGGGCGGGCCTTTCTTCAAGCGCTTCTATCGCAATAAAACTTTCGATGGCTTTGGTGATCTGCTCACTCAACTGAAAAGCAACTGATGATCGGTATTCCTTTCCGGGAAAACACCTTTCCCAGGCCAGCTCGTAGCTACCGCTGTCCCGAACGGCCCCAAACCATTGCAGCAGGCGCGGATCCTTCCCGTGAAAACGGTAGTGCAGATAGCTGGTGAAACGCTCCTGTGCGGGAGGGTTTAGCAAGGAAAAAAACTTCAGAAATCGTATATACCCCCTCCTCATAACATATAATAACATTCTATTATCGCACAAAAAGGCAATTTAAGCAGGATTTTATCATAGTAAGGGACAGAGAATAGCAAAATTTTATTGATGAGGCAGAATTTATTTATGTGCAACTTTACCCCTGTAAGCTAAGGTAGGGTCTTCCGCTTTTCCCTGGCACAGAGGCCGTTCCGAAACCAACCTTTAACACACAAATGCAGGCATAATGAAAAGGCACATTCCTGAGTAGCTGCGACCCCTCCAGGTCGCAGTTACTGTTTTATAAGCGTATGTACAAATGTGTGAATATCAGCATTTTCCGACTCCAGCGCCTTGATAAAAGCACTCCCCACAATGGCTCCACAGGCATATTGGCTGGCGGCTGAGAAGGTCTCCGCATCGTGGATGCCAAAGCCAATCAGGGTCGGGTTGCGCAGCTCCATCTCCTGAATGCGCTGAAAATACGCCTTTTGTGTATCCGAAAAGGAGCCTGTGCGCCCGGTGGTGCTGTCGCTCGAAACCACATAGATAAAACCCTGGCTGGCCTCGTCTATCTGCCGGATCCGCGCCTGGGAGGTCTGGGGCGTAACCAGAAAGATATTGGACATGCCTTTGGCGTCCATCAGCGGGCAATACAGCAACTGGTACTCCGCCATCGGGAGGTCGGGCAGGATCAGGCCATCTATGCCCACTTCGGCGGCTTTTTCGATAAACCGCTCCATTCCATATTGCAATACCGGATTTACATAGCCCATCAGCAGCAGGGGAATGTCGGTCTCCCGGCGGATGTCCCGGATCTGTTCAAAAAGGAGGTTGAGGCTCATGCCATTGGCCAGGGCAATCTGGTTGCTGTGCTGGATGGTCGGCCCGTCGGCGATGGGGTCCGAGTAGGGCATGCCGATCTCGATCATGTCGGCCCCGGCCTGTGCCAGTTCGAGAATCACCCGGCGGGTATCGTTGAGACGGGGAAAGCCTGCGGTAAAAAATACAGACAGAATCCGCGAGGGTTTATGCTGAAACAGCTTTTGTATTCGGTTCATTGTCAAATGATTAACTGCGCTCCTCGCGGTACTGAATATAGGTTTGCAGGTCCTTGTCTCCCCTGCCACTGAGATTAACCACCACTACTTCCTCTGGCTGAAACTTCATCTGGTCCAGCGCGGCAAAGGCATGGGCTGTTTCAATGGCAGGAATGATCCCCTCCGTTTTGCTCAGGTCATAGCCCGCCTGCATGGCTTCATCGTCGGTTACGTAGAGGAAAATGCCGCGTCCGCTCTCATACAAGTGCGCATGCGCAGGCCCGATGCCGGGATAGTCGAGTCCCG
>RDXT01000228.1 GCA_004292985.1 Bacteroidota bacterium | reverse complement strand
AGTTGCAGCACCAGTTCGCGGCAGTCTGCCGTATAAGAAATGCGCCGGCTGGCCTTCTCCACATTACCGATCCCCGCGTGGTAGGCATGTAGCACCATCAGGCGAAAAGCCGGAGACTCCTCAGAAACATTCATGCCTCTGGCGCGCAGCAGGGCGCGGGTTTCGGGCACACACACATCGCCGATGTAGCCCGCAGCCGCTTTGGCCGCTTTGGCGAGGTCGCCCCGCTCGTCGAGATGATTGCTCACCACCAGACCGTAGTTTTTGGCAATGCCCTTCATCAGCTGAAACGCACCATAGGCACCCACATGCGAGGTGTTATTGGCGCCGGGGCTTTCGATCAGGAGAATGGCCTGCGCAAACCAGGGGTCCACACCTGCCTGCCGGAAAATCTCCGTGGCCTGGCCGATGCTGCCGATGGTTTTGTCTAATTTATAATAATGGTTTTTCCCGGCGGTAATAAACACCACTTCGCCCCCCGAAAGATTATGTGCCGCTCTTACGCTGTCTTTAAAGGCATTTTGCCGGCGATAGGACCAGCTATCCCAGGCTCCGGTAGCAATGGTGCCCAGCATGCTGCGGGTACGCGCCACATTCACCACACTCGAATCCGGACTCAGGGTCATGACCCGCTGCCAGAACTTCGGTTGCGCCAGCGTGTCCCAGCCCTCGGCAAAGAGCGCCTCGTCATGCACCAGTTCCAGGCACTGGTAATTCGCAGCCCGGAGAACCTGCGGATCTATCGTTTCCGCTTCTTCGCAGAGCGTATCTGCCGGAGCGGCGACAAGCGCATCAGGAGCCACCGCCAGGATCGAAGCCGCCTTCGCATGCGCATCAGCACTTCGGTGCGCCTGGAAACCCAGACTCAGCAGCAGCGTCGCAGCCATCACCGGAAAAAACTTGCGGCGCAGGGTAGAAGTACGTTTTTTGTTGCTCACGTTGATTCGGGAAAAAGCCATTTTACACGTCCGTCAATACTATTTCAAATCATATGCCTCATCCGGGTGCTCACTCCCCAATGGTGCATATATAGCTCTGAATAGTCAAACGTCCTGCCAGAGCGGATGGTACGAAGATACACGCATATGAAAGAAAGTGTATCAGATTGTGCATTTTCCGGAAGCTCCCGCACCCCCTATTGAGCTAATCCCCTGATTTTCAGACCTGTCTGATATTCGCCAAACAGTCCTTTCGGAGGCGGACAAGGTAAGTCCATACAGAGAAATGACGCTCGATCGGCAGATATCCGGCATCGCGGCAGCAGCCGGGACGGGGATTCTCCCGTTTTGAGAGAGTAGATTCCCGTTCTGCACCGCCCTCCGCTGGCGCGTGGCTGTGCCACGAGTCTTCTATCTCATGCTGGTGAGTGGTCTCCGACCCGAACCTCCTCTGCTGGCGCGCGGCTGTGCCACGAGTCTTCTATCCCTCGCCTGCCCCTTTGGGGGGGCTTCGCCCCGTTATTCATCAGCCCTTCGGGCAAGGCTGCGAAAAAAATAAAAAGGGGGGGCATTCCATGCTACAAAGATGCCGGTCCGCTGGACCGGGGCTTCGCCTGCGGGTGTGGGTGGCAAAATGTAGGGCGACGGCTCAATGCGCTGCTGGTGGCGGTCTCCGACCCGAACCTCCATCCGCTGGCGCGTGGCTGCGCCACGTGCCTTCTATCCCTGGCCTGCCCCTTTGGGGGGCTGCGCCCCAGCACACGCGCTTATGTGATAAGCGCCTAC
>RDXT01000227.1 GCA_004292985.1 Bacteroidota bacterium | reverse complement strand
GCTAAAGAGGTTTTTCACCCCGGTAGCAAAGGCTCTTTCCACACGGTAATACCATCTGTCAGCAGCAAGGTCTATGCGGGTGCCTCCCACTTCGAGGTACAACTGATCTGCAAGACCCCAGATACCGCCGCCGCCGCTATAGTCTTCGACCTTGACGGTGAGCGTATTAGGTCCGGCTTTCAGGATACCGGCTGCTACCGGATATACGCGGGATGCGTCATACTTGCGGTAGGTCTGGCCCACCATTTTGCCATTGATATAGGTACTGTCGGTGTCGTCCACTTTGGCGAGATGGAGCGTAGCACGCTGCCCGGCCAGGTTTGCCGGGATATCCACGACTTTTTTGAACCAGACGGTTCCGTCAAATTCATCCAGGCCTGCGCTTTCCCAGAGGGTGGGCAGTTTCATGGTTTTCCACTGGTCCCAGCTTTCGTTGCCCATAAAATCGAAGACAACCGGCACAGCGGCAGTTTCCGCGTGAGGCACGCTGGCATCGGCGAGATAGGCTTTTACAAATCCGGTCTGGTGGCGGCTGGCAGCACAGTAAAGCGCCTGCGAAATCCAGATGTCGCTCACATTCGCAGGGTCCTTGCTCTGGGCATAGAGATATGCGCCAGTCTCCGGGCTGCTCTCCATTTCGCTCAGCGCCAGGAAAGCCTCCAGACGGGTTGGGAAGTCAGTGTCTTTCAACAGTTTACCATTCATCAGGGCCTGAGAAAGCGCCTCGTTTCGGGGGGATATCTGGATTGCAGCCCTGCGGATGGCGGCTACCGGGCTACTGAGGGCAGCCAGTACAGCCTTATTTACTTCTTCGTTTTTGCCGTCGGTCAGGCCCAGTCCGTGCAGGGTCCAGAGGGCATGAAGGGCCTGAGGCTGAAGGCCCAACTGGTCATTTTTGGCAGAAGAAAGAGCTTTGACAAGATCAGAAGCCACATCGGTCTGGCCACGCTCCACCAGCAGGCGCTGGGCAGTAAGCCGCCAGAACAGGTTGTCATTTCCCAGGGCAGCGATCAGGCCTTTGGGGTCGGCTGCCGAAAGCTTGGGCATTGAAGAAGCCTTGCCGTTACGGTAGCTTACGCGGTAAATACGTCCGCGGTCCCGGTCGCGCAGGGGGTTGATGTGGGCATTTCCCTTGCCATTTTCAAAGCCGGGAGGGGTCGGATTGTGCTGAATGATAAAGTCATACCAGTCCAGCACCCAAACGGCGCCATCAGGTCCCACTTCGGCATCTACCGGAGCAAACCATTCGTCGCTGCTGGCCATAAAATTCCATCCGTCTTTTTCGGTAAAGCTGCTGCCTTCGGGTTCAATGATAGCATTGTGAACGAGGCGGCCCGTAGGTTCGCAGACAAAGGCGATGCGGTTCCAGTAGGGTTTCGGGAAGCTGCGGGCGGTGTAAAAATTGTGCCCTGCGGCGGCAGTAAAGCCATTAAACACATCCACCTGGCGCACATTGAGGGTCAGCGGGTGAAAGGCATAATGACCGTCTATTTTGCGGCTTCCATTGCCCGGCAGACCCTTTACGCCTTCAAAATAGCGTTTGGGAATGGGCATGTGCACGCTGTGGGTATTGTTGGCTGTCGAACCAAATACCTGAAAGTCTTCTGTAATCCCCAGGCCCCAGGTATTGTTGCTGGTGCGGGTCAGGAATTCGAAGGAAGAGGCGTCAGAGGCAAAACGGTAAAATCCTTGTCCGAAGGTATATTTTTTCCCGGCAATGGTTC
>RDXT01000226.1 GCA_004292985.1 Bacteroidota bacterium | reverse complement strand
GAAAAACACCAGCCCTATCTCTATAATGTAGCGCTCCGCCTTTTTCTGGATCCCGACGATGCCAAAGACGCCACGCAGGAGGTGTTGATCAAGATTATCACCCGCATAGGCAGTTTCGGGCAGCGGAGCCAGTTCCGCACCTGGGCCTACCGCATCATGGTCAACCATTACCTGCATATACCTCCCCGCAAACGCGAGCGGCAGTTGCTGCCCGACACTTTGCCCGCGCCCGCACAGGTGGCAGATCATCCGCCGGAGATATCGGAAGAGGAGATCGAGGAAGTGCGCCTGCTCTGCGCAACGGGTATGCTGATGTGCCTCGACCGCAGGCAACGGCTGATCTATATTATCGGAGAAGTATTTGAGGCTGACCATCAGTTGGGAGCGGAATTGTTTGATACTACCCCGGGAAATTTCCGGGTGTTACTCAGCCGCGCCCGCAAGGACCTGAGTGCCTTTGTAGCGGGTAAATGTGGGCTTATTCGTCCGGAAAACCCCTGCCGCTGCCCCAAAAAGACCCGGGAACTGGTGAGCCGGGGAATTGTCGAAAAAGAACATCTGCGTTTTAATACCTCCTACAGCCTGAAGGTAAAAGACATGCTGGCGCAGAAGAAAAACGAGGTCTCGGATCGCCTGCAACTGGAGGTGCGGGACTTGTTTCAGGACAGTCCTTTTCAGGTGCTGGCCCTGACGGCTGGTATGATGGATGAGGTACTTGAGGGAATTGACTCCTGAGGAACTTCACTGCTGAGGAAGGAATTAGCTTTTTTTTCGCCTTATAACGAAAATTTAGTTACATAAATTTATTTTTCGTTATACTTGCTGAATGGAAGCTCTCAACGCCAAAGAAGAACAGGTGATGCAACTGATCTGGAAGCGCAAAAAAGCGCTCGTCAGTGATCTGATAGAGGATTTTGACGATCCCAAACCGCCTCATTCGACGATATCGTCTATTGTGCGCAAACTGGAAGAGATGGGCTACCTGGGCCACAAAGCCTATGGACGCACGCATGAATATTTTCCGCTGGTCGCCAAAAGCGCCTACAAGAAACAGATGTTCCAGCGTTTGATTGCCGATTATTTCGAAGGGTCATACCAGGAGGTGGTCTCGTTTATGGTCCAGGAACAGGCACTCAGCGCCGAAGAACTGGCCCGGATCCAGCAAATGATCGAAGAAGAGGAGGGCAAAACATGATCCGCTACCTCATCCTTCTCCACCTGTGCCTGCTGGCGCTCTATGGCTTGTATCGCTGGCGGCTGCACCGCTTGCCTTACCTCCGGCTCAACCGCCTGTATCTGCTGCTGACACCCCTGCTGTGTATGGTACTGCCCCTCCTCCATCTGCCTGTGCCACAGGTGATTCAGGATGAATTCCTTGCCATAGGCGAAGAATACTGGGAACCGCTCCAGAGCGAAATACGGGCAACTCCGGGAAACAAGGAGGTCTTTATCTGGGATGCTTCGAAAGGCCTGTTGTGGCTGTATGGACTGGGCATGCTTGTACAATTTATACGGTCGGTCGCCCTGTGGTACAAGGCGTATCGGGTAATTCATGCATCGCCGGGTGTTCGCCGTGGCCGGATTCACTGGCATCGGGACCTTCCTTTTAGCTGCACTTTTTTTGGGCATATCTATCTGGAAGGTTCCGATGCCAGTGAATCCGGCCACGGCGAACACCCGGCGATGCATGAATTACCCGATACGCCTTGTACCACAGGGCGACC
>RDXT01000225.1 GCA_004292985.1 Bacteroidota bacterium | reverse complement strand
GCTCGTCGTTGGTGAGTCCGAGCAAAAACGGCAATTTCGCTTCGATCTGCCGGATAAGAGACTTGAGGTCTTCTACCTCCTGCTGAGCAAGGCTGGCCGAAACGCGGTTGTTCTGGAGATTTGACATTTAACTACTGCTTATGGTTAAGTGAATTTACTAATTTATGGAACATCGAAAATATTTTACAAGGCTCATATGCTTTCTTTCTAACTTACGCTCCTTATATCACATACCCCATGCATCTCACACGAATCGTCCCCCTTTTGCTGCTGCTGCTGTTTTCGCTCCCCCTCTCCGCCCAGACCCCGGTCTCGCCCGGCATGCTGATGATTGGCAGCCACCCTGCTTTTCCCGATGCGGAGGCGGTGATGCTGCTCGACAAAGGCGAGATTTCCGTCACAGCTGAGTACCAGCTGATGATCCGGTACAAGGCCCGGATTCACATCCTGAAAGAGGCCGGCCTGCGCTATGCCGATGTGGTGATTCCCTTCTTCCGGCAGGGGAACAGACAGATCGTGAGTGATGTACACGCGCGCAGCTACAAACTCCGCGACGGAGAGATGGCTGTCACAGAACTCAAAGCGCAGGATGTTTTTACGGTAGATGAAAGCGATGGC
Source organism: Bacteroidota bacterium (assembly GCA_004292985.1). Lineage (GTDB taxonomy): Bacteria > Bacteroidota > Bacteroidia > J057 > J057 > RDXT01. Next base: position 1,106 of record RDXT01000225.1, on the reverse strand, counting down.
TGGGCACAGATCCGCTTCAGTATTCCGGCGGCAGAGCCGGGCGCGATCCTCGAATACGAATATGTGCTGATAGACGAGTCCATTTTTTCTTATACCTGGTATTTTCAGGAGGCGCTGCCCATACTCAAAAGTGAGGTTTCGATGCTGCACCGCCCTGAGCGGATCGCCTATTCCTTCTTTTTTCAGGGCGCATTCAAAGAGAAACTGGTTAAGCTCGAAGGTGAGCACTGGACCATGAGCGACATGCCTGCCATGGAGGAGGAGCCCTATGTGCCCAATCTGAGGGACTACCGCTCAAAAATGATCATCCAGGTGGGTGAGTATGTAAATGTGAATACCGGGCAGGTGCAGAAGGTCATCGGTACCTGGGAGGGTTTTTCAAAAGATATGCTCAGCGACGACCAGCTCGACGATGTGTTTAAAACCCGCGAAGACCTGGGTCTGCTGGCCCGTGAAGCTGCTGCTGGCGCCCGCGACACCCTCGATATCATTCGCAACGTGTATGCCTATGTGCAGAAAAAGATGTACTGGAACGGGGAATGGGGCATTTTTCCTTCGGAGCGGGTGAGCAAGCTGCTGGAACACAAGGAGGCAGATGCCGGAGAGATCAATTTTGTGCTGATATCGCTGCTGCGCCACGCGGGGGTAGATGCCCTGCCGATGCTGCTCAGTACCCGCGCCCACGGACAGGTAATCGAGGCATTTCCGCTGATGGTGCAGTTTAATGTACTGGTGGGCTTTGTCAGGGTGGGGAACAAAAAATATGTGCTCGATGCCTGCGACCCGCTGCGGCCTTTTAGCCTGCCGCAGATACAGGAGCTGAATGAAAAGGGCTGGGTGCTTGCGCCCAAAAACTCCCGCTGGGAGCCCGTGACAGCCAATACAAGTTCCCGCTCCGACCTGCTGGTCAACTGGCGATTTGTGCCTGAGGGTTTGCAGGGAGATGTTTCCTGGACCAGTACCGGCTACAAAGCGCTTGCGATTAAGCACGACCTTGAGGCCAGCAATCCGCCGGATGTGCTCCGGAAACTCCTGTCTCTGGAGGTAAATGATGCCTCGGTCAGCAATATCCAGGTGCGGGGGGCCTCCACCGCAGATTCTTCGCT
>RDXT01000664.1 GCA_004292985.1 Bacteroidota bacterium | reverse complement strand
CAAGAAAGAAAATGAGCAATTAAGTCGCCAGCTTTCCAAAATGGAACAGGAAATTGCACGCTGGGACACATACCGGGAGAGCCTTATGAAAATCGCAGGTGTGGTAGATGATTCGCTGGGTTCGGTAAATGAAGCTATGCTCGACTCGCTGCGGCGCGTCCGGGAGGCTTCTGCCCCTGTCCAGGCCGAAGCTACACCCGATGCCAAGCTGCCCGAACCTGAAACGCAAAGTGGCGACACAGAGCCGCAGAGCGAACAAGTGCGGGTGGTCTATCTGCCTCAGAGCCAGATGGGTACGCCGGTGCGCCTGCTCGACCGCCGCCTGCTGACCCGCCTTTTCCCGCCTGTCGAAGGCACGCTCCGCAATAAATTTAACCTCGCAGACCGTCATTACGGCATAGACATCGTGGCGCCCGCGCAGTCCATGATCCGCTCCGTGTCTGCCGGCGTAGTGGTGATCTCCGAATACTCCGAAGCCAGTGGCTGGGTAATCGGGGTGGCCAGCCGCGAGGGAGAAGATCAACTTGTCACCTTTTATAAACACAATAGCCGTTTGCTAAAGCCCGCCGGGTCCTATGTAATGGCAGGAGAACCTCTGGCTGTCATCGGTAATACCGGTGAGAACTCCAGCGGCCCCCACCTTCATCTGGAACTCTGGTATAACGGCAGGCCTGTCGATCCGGCCAGTTACCTAACACTCAATTAATAATTTCGTTGTCATGTTCGGAAACAAGAACGAAAACAATCGTACCAACCCTGTATCAAACTCTGCTCCCGGAGACGTCCGCCGTAACGTAATCGCTGAAGGAACCGTAGTCATTGGCGACATCATCGCCGAAGGTGATATGCGTGTCGAAGGCAAGGTCATGGGCACCCTCGTGTGTAATTCAAAGCTCGTGGTCAGCGGAACCGGATTTATCGAAGGTAACATTGATGCCCGCATGGCCACCATCGAAGGTGAAGTAAAAGGAAATGTGATCACCCGCGAACTGCTCACCATTGACAAAACCGGTAAAATCTTTGGCGATATCTTCACCCAGAAACTGGTTGTGCAGATGGGCGCTATCTTTACCGGCAGCAGCAAAATGGCCGACGCAGCCAAGGAAGTACTTACCCGTGCCCCTCAGCGCGCCAAAGACCTTCTCGGCAAATCGGGCGACGAGGTGAAAAACCAGCTTCCTCAGCCACAGGGCGAGAAAGTAAACAAACCGTGAAGTTGATCTCTTCTCCCACGTTTTGATGCCAGATAAACCTTCGCCTCGAAACGAATATCTCAAGTATGCAGGCCTCGGGTTTGAAATCCTGGCCTGTGTACTTCTGTTTGTGGGAGCAGGGTATGGACTCGACCGCCTCGCAGGCACAGCGAAACCCTGGTTTTTGCTGACCTTTTCGCTGATAGGCTGCGCGGCTGCGCTCTTTCTGATCATCCGCAAATTCGGTAATCCCCCCCGGCCTTGAGTTTTCAACGATTTTTGCTTTGGACCAGCCTCATCATGGCCGCACTTCTGCTGGCTGTGTGGGCGATCTCTGCGGGCTGGCCCGTGTATCAGTTCCCCTATTTTGCCGCAGGCCTGGCCCTGGGCTGGGTTCCCACACTCATTACCTACCTGCTGGTAACGCCCGCCTTAACCGGAAAAATCCATTACCTGCTCGGAAGACTCCTCGCCGGAATGATGGGGAAAATGCTTGCGGGAATTGTGGGCATTATTGCGGTGGCGCTTACAGCCAATGAACAGCTGGCGCCCTTTTCCATTGCATTTCTGATCTCATATTTCATTTTTACCGGATTTGAAGTTTATGGTTTAATCCGTAAATTGCGCCCGCAATCCGAAAAGGAGTAGCGGATTTTTATCAGCATTCACTGTATGCGGCATATAAATGTATTGATTCTCAGCACGTTCATGCTCTTCTCGCTTGTCGCGTATGCGCAACATGATACCCATGAGCATGAACCCGAAACCACCCATGAGGACACCTCTGCACATGATCATCTGCAAATTCCGGAGCATGCCGAAGATATTCACGGTGCAGCTCATGAAGAAAAGGCTTTCAATGCCTCCGAGATGATTATGCACCACGTGCTGGACAATCACGACTGGCACATCACGGACATTCCTTCCGGAAAAGATGCCCAGGGCCACACGACCTACACGCCCATCGCCCTTCGTCTGCCCTGGATTTTTTACAGCAGCCGCGATGGATTTGTGTTTAGCAGTACCCACGACCTTGACGCTAAAAACTATCTGGTCTATCACGACCACGTATATGCCCTCAAAGCAGGTGCTGTGCGCCCGCACGCCGATGCACATGGAGCCATTCACCTTGAAAAAGAAGAATGGGAGGCCTACAAAGCCGAAAACGTGGACGCATCTGTAACCCTGCTCGATTTTTCCATCACCAAAACCAGCTTTCAGATCCTGATTATCGCTGCGCTGATGCTGTGGGTGTTTCTTTCGATTGCACGCTCTTATAAAAAGAATACAGGCGCTCCCAAAGGAACGGCCTCTCTCTTCGAGCCGATCATTGTGTTTGTGCGCGACGAAATCGCCAAACCGTATCTGGGTGACAAAGCCATGCGCTTTACCCCTTATCTGCTCACGCTGTTTTTCTTTATCTGGTTTTCGAACCTGCTGGGCCTTACCCCACTGAACTCCAACATCGCCGGCAACATTTCCATCACTGCCGCGCTGGCGCTGCTCACCTTTATTATTATCAACGTCAACGGCTCCAAAGACTACTGGGTACACATTTTCGCCAACCCCGGCGTGCCTCCAGCGCTGCGCTACTCGCTGATGCTGATCGTAGAGGTGGTGGGTGTGTTTACCAAGCCTTTCGCGCTGATGATCCGTTTGTTTGCCAACATTTCGGCGGGCCACTTTATGGTGCTGTCGCTGGTGAGCATCCTGTTTATCCTGGGCAAAGGAGGAAAATCCATCGGAGGTGCGCTGGGAGCTATGCCCATCTCGCTTCTTTTTACCTTCGGCATTTATTTCCTTGAATTTGTAGTGGCCATCATCCAGGCCTATATTTTCACCCTGCTCACAGCTGTGTTTGTCGGTATGGCGATGGAGTCACATGACCACGAACATGCACATGAACACGCACACGCTGAGGGCGATCATCACTAAGAATATTCGTTTACTTTTAAATATTCCGCTTTTATGGAAACTATCGGCATTATGGGCGCCGGCATTGGCGCAGGTCTGGCTGTAATTGGTGCAGGTCTGGGTATCGGCCGTTTGGCTGCTTCTTCCGTCGAATCAATCGCCCGCCAGCCTGAGGCTGCCGGCGACATCCGCGGTGCAATGATCCTGACTGCTGCTTTTATCGAGGGCGTTGCCCTTCTGGCAGAAGTAGTATGTCTTCTGATCGTGTTCACCAAGTGATGAAAAACAAAAGGAAGAGGGTCGGGGAATGCCCTTCTGTCTTCCTTTCTTTTGAATTATCCCGCTTAAGTTAACGATATACTTCATGGAATTACTCGTCCCCGAATTAGGCTTGTTCTTCTGGACTACCCTGATCTTCCTCGCCGTATTTCTGGTCCTCCGCCGTTTTGCATGGAAGCCGATCCTTGAGGCGATCCACGAGCGCGAGCATCAGATTGAAAACTCGCTGAAAGAAGCCCAGGCTGCCCGCGACGAAATGGCCCGTCTGCGCTCCGACAATGAAACGCTGATGAAAGAGGCCCGCGTTCAGGCGGATAAAATCCTGAAGGATGCCCAGCAGATGCGCGACCAGATTGTGAAAGAAGCACAGACTGCCGCTTCTGACGCAGCTACCAAAGAAAAGGAAAAGGCGCGCGTGCAGATCGAAGCTGAGAAAAATGCAGCCCTTTCTGAAATCCGCCAGTCCGCTGCCGGTATCGCTGTGGAAGTGGCAGAAATCATCCTGCGCAAACATTTTGAGGACAAGCAGTCTCAGGAAGGGTTTGCCCGGCAACTCATCAATGACCTCAGCAAGAACTAAAGGCTATGGTAGAAGACCGGATTGGTTACCGTTACGCAAAATCCATTTACGCCCTTGCTCAGGAAAAAGGCGTTCTTGAAGGAGTAAAAGAAGATATGGCCCTGGTGGCAGATGTATGTAAGTCCAGCCGTGACTTCTACACCATGCTTCAAAGCCCGATTGTCACTTCTTTCAAAAAAGAGGCTGTGATTTCCCGCATTTTTGATGCGCAACTCAAGAGCGAAATCACCGGAAACTTCATGAAACTGCTGGTGCGCAAAGGCCGGGAAATGTATCTCCCGCAAGCTGCCGAATCGTTTATCCAGTTGTTTGACAGCCGCCACGACATCCAGCGGGGTGCACTCATCAGTGCCGAGCCGCTTCCGGCTGCTGTGGTTTCTGAAATCGTAAGCACAATGGCAGCCAAAACGGGCAAGCGCTTAGACATTCAGACCAAAACGGATCCGACCCTGATCGGTGGTTTTGTGCTGAAACTGGGCAACCGCATTTACGATGGCAGTGTGTCTTATGCCCTTCGCCGCCTGAAACGCGAACTGGCAAAACGTTAATCCTCACCCCTTTTCTCAGACTTAACAAAGAACTATCTATATGGCAGCGGTAAGACCAGACGAAGTATCCGCCATTCTCCGGGAGCAGCTTTCCAACTTCAAATCTGCTACGGAGCTGGAAGAAACAGGCACCGTACTCCAGATCGGCGACGGTATTGCCCGTATTTATGGCCTCGACAAGGTGCAGGCCGGCGAGCTGATCGAGTTTGAAACGGGCCTCAAGGGCATCGTTCTGAACCTCGAAGAAGACAATGTCGGTGCGGTTTTGTTCGGCGATTCCGAAGGGATCAAAGAAGGAGACAGCGTGCGCCGCACAGGCCGTATCGCTTCCCTCAACGTAGGTGAAGGCCTGCTGGGCCGGGTTATCAACCCCCTCGGCGAGCCTATCGACGGCAAAGGCCCGATCACCGGACAGCTTTACAGCTCTCCTTACGAGCGCAAAGCCCCCGGCGTAATCTACCGCCAGCCGGTAAACGAACCGGTACAGACCGGTATCAAGGCCATCGACGCGATGATTCCGATTGGCCGTGGCCAGCGCGAGCTGATCATCGGTGACCGCTCTACTGGCAAAACAGCGATTATCATTGATACCTTTATTAACCAGCGTCAGAACTATGAGCGCGGCGAACCGGTATTTTGTATCTATGTGGCCATCGGCCAGAAGGCATCTACGGTCGCTCAGGTGGTGAAAGCCCTTGAAGACAATGGTGCAATGGCCTATACGGTGGTGATTGCAGCTACGGCTTCTTCACCTGCTCCGCTCCAGTTTTTCGCTCCTTTTGCAGGCGCTGCCATCGGTGAGTTTTTCCGTGACACAGGCCGCCACGCCGTAGTAGCGTTTGACGACCTTTCCAAGCAGGCTGTGGCCTACCGCGAAGTGTCGCTGCTGCTGCGTCGCCCACCCGGACGGGAAGCATATCCCGGCGACGTATTCTATCTCCACTCCCGCCTGCTGGAGCGTGCCGCCAAAATCATTGAAAATGACGTGATCGCCAGCCAGATGAACGACCTTCCTGAGAATTTCAAAGGAATCGTGAAAGGCGGTGGCTCTCTGACCGCACTTCCGGTAATCGAAACCCAGGAAGGTGACGTGTCTGCTTATATCCCGACCAACGTAATTTCGATTACCGACGGTCAGATTTTCCTGGAATCGAGCCTCTTTAATGCTGGTATCCGTCCTGCGATCAACGTGGGTATCTCGGTATCGCGTGTAGGGGGAGCTGCGCAGATCAAGCCAATGAAAAAAGTGGCCGGTACGCTCAAGCTTTCTCTGGCTCAGTTCCGCGAACTGGAGGCTTTCGCCCGTTTCGGTTCGGATTTGGACCGCGCTACCCAGCGCCAGCTTGAGCGCGGTAAGCGCAACGTGCAGATGCTTATCCAGCGCCAGTACTCTCCCGCGTCTGTAGAGATGCAGGTAGCGATGATCTACTGCTCTGGTGCAGGTATCCTCGACACGGTACCCGTAGAAAAAATCTCTGAATTTGAAGTCCGTCTGGGCCGCGAACTGGAGATGAACCATAAGGATACCCTCGAAGCGATCCGTAAACAAGGCTGGAACGACCAACTCCAGGCTGTGCTCAAATCGGTGGGCGAAGAAGTGGCTAAATCCTTCCAGTAATCATCTCCTGACCTCTCCTCTATGGCGAATCTCAAGGAAATACGTGCGCGCATCAAAACGGTGAAAAGCACCCAGCAGGTAACCAAAGCCATGAAAATGGTGGCGGCTGCCAAACTGCGCCGTGCACAGGATCAGATTATTCAACTGCGCCCTTACGCAACCAAGCTCCGTGAAATCATTGGCAACGTCATTTCGGTACTGGATGTGAGCGACATCCCCAGCAAACTGGTCGAAGTACGTGACGTGAAAAAGATTCTGGTGGTGGTCGTGACCTCCAACCGGGGTCTGGCAGGGCCTTTTAATACCAATATCCTGAAGGAGACAGTACAGTTTCTCGGTGCAGAGCATGCGGCTGATCTGGCCGCAGGCAATGTGGAGTTTATCTGTATGGGTCGCAAAGCCTATGATTTTTTCCGCAAACGGAACTACGAGGTAAACGGGAAAAACTTCGATGTATTTGCCCAGCTCTCTTTTGAGAAGGTAAATGAAGTGTGCGACCTGATTTTCCAGAA
>RDXT01000775.1 GCA_004292985.1 Bacteroidota bacterium | reverse complement strand
GAGCGCAGCGAGGCGCTGATCCTGCCGCAGATGCTGGAGCAGTTGCAGCGTTTTGTGCTGAGTCTCAGCCTCAAATACCAGCTTGCGGCTATCAGCCGCATGCGGCTGGTCGAGACACCACTCGACACGGGCTTTCTGGCGCATATCAACGCCTGGCCCTTGTCATCAGGCCCCGGCGATGCACTCATCCGGCTCTATGCCCGCACCATCGCCTGCCTGCAGGAACCTGAAAATGCCGCTGCCTACCAGCAACTTAAGGATGCCTTTGTCCAGGACATAGACCAACTGGCCCCCGGCGACGCGCAGACGCTGTATTATACGCTCTTAAATTACCTAAATGGCCGCCACAAAGCAGGCACAACGCAGGTCATAGAGGAGCTTTTTTTCTTTTACCGGGGCGCCTACGAGCGGGGGCACCTTTTTTCAGGGCCTTACATAGATGCCCATGTATTTACCAACCTGGTGATGGTTTGCTCCGGGGTGATCAAGCGCGAAACTGATCCCCAGCGGCAGGAGGAACTGCGTCTGTGGCGCAGCAGGCTGGTGGAGGAAAACCAGGAGCGGCTGCGTCCGGCCCTGCGGGAGATGACGCTGCGCTATGTCGAAGCGTATATCCATTATGAAGAGAAGGCCTACAGCGCGGCCTACCGGATACTGAGCAGCTACAAACACCCCGATATTTTTGCCGACATCACGCGGCGGATTTTGTTGCTGAAGGTATATTTTGATGCCGATGACCCGGAACTCTTTGACGCTCAGGCCAAAAGCGCCTGGATGTACATCAGCCGGGCGGAGCAGGTGGCAGCTTCCAAGCGTGAGGCGTACAACCATTTTGTGCGGCTGACACGGCGGCTTTTTGTCCTCCGGGGCAAGCCGGAGACCGCCCGCGATCTGGCCCGCATCCGGGAGGAGATTCTGGCCCTTCCCTCGCTGGAGGGGCGGAGTTGGCTGATAGAGAAGTGTGGGGAGATGGGCGGGTAAAGATGGCGGCCTGCCGGACTTGTCCCGCTGGGACCGCCGCTACAAAGGGGGAAATCAGCAAAACAAGCCCCCTTTTCCTTGCGGGCAACAGAAGTTTTTGCGTATTTTGTCAACTCATGTATATAAAACACCTGGGTTGAGGAAAACAACCATCTCCGTTATGAAAGCTACCATATTAACTGCCGTTTTGATACTGACTGTCCATCTTTCTTTTGGCCAGAATTATATGGACGACATTGCTGAAAAATCATGTGAATGTTTGAATGCCCTATCTGATACCCTTGATGCCGACAGATTTACTATAGAGCTGGGTTTTTGCATGATCAATGTGGCAGAACCCTATAAAAAACAATTAAAAAAAGATTACAACATTGACTTTGCCCAGATTGAAATTCATGGAGAAGAACTGGGAAGATTAATAGGGTTAAAGATGGCAACTGTATGTCCGGAATCTTTGATAAAAATGGTGAATAAAGCCAATGAAAAAAAGGGCGACGACGATCCGCAGATCAACACCATTGAGGGTCGGATAACCACCATTGTGGAGGATAAATTTGTGGAATTTTCAATAAAAGACGAATCCGGCAAAACGTCAAAATACTATTGGCTCACATTTATCAAGTCAAAAACAGATCTGGCAGTTGAGTATAAAAATTTGGTGGATAAGCCTGTAGTGGTAGAATTCTTACCGCAGGAAATTTTTGATGCCCGAATCGGCGAATACAGGACATTCTATGTGATCCAGAGCCTTGA
>RDXT01000774.1 GCA_004292985.1 Bacteroidota bacterium | reverse complement strand
CATCGGGGGCGGGCAGCGTTATCCGGCGGGTCATCAGCGAAGACCAGCGCCAGGGCCGCCTCAATGCGCGGGTGCCTGACCTGGGCGCGAATGCCTTTGCTGAATTGTACCGCAATATGGCCGCATTTGTCCAGCGGGAATGTGATACACAGGCATTTACCTACCGGTTTACCGGCCATGCGTTTCTCACGGAGCGCAACCTGGTGTATGTGCGCGAAAACCTGCTCAGCGGCCTGGCGATAGACCTGCTGGTGATCGGGGGAATCATGGGGCTGCTCTTTCGCTCGTGGAGAATGCTGATTATCAGCATGATCCCCAACATGATCCCCCTGCTGCTGACTGCGGGGGTGATGGGATTGTTTGACATACGCCTGACAGCCTCCACGGCGCTGGTGTTTACGGTGAGCTTCGGCATCGCGGTGGATGATACCATTCACTTCCTGAACCGCTACCGGCTGGAACTGGGCAAAGGGCTTGCCAATACGGCTGCGATCCGTGTCACGATGCTGGAAACAGGCAAGGCAACTGTCATTACCTCGTTGATCCTGATGTGCGGTTTTGCGGTGCTGATCGCCTCCGATTTTGGCGGGACCTTCAATACCGGCCTGTTTACCGCCCTGACCATCGTTTTCGCGCTGCTGGGCGACCTGTTTTTGCTGCCCGCGCTGCTGAAACTGTGGGGGAAATGAGAGGGTGCTTCAGCATCTGAATTATCTCTGACCGACCTTATCTTCGATCCGCTTGAGCATCTCCAACTGCTGCGCCTGGCTGTCAAACAGCACCTTAATCTGCTCTTCGAGCAACAGGTCTATTTTGCGGTGCAGGCTCCTCAGCTCCAGCTCCGCTTTCAGGTTGATGAGGTAATCATTTTCGCTCCTTTTGCGATCCTTTTCCTCTTTCCGGTTCTGGCTCATCATGATAATGGGCGCCTGCAAGGCCGCGATGGCCGACAGGATCAGGTTCATCAGGATAAAGGGATAGGGGTCGAAACGAAGAGCGGAAAGGGTATTGATGCAAATCCAGACGATCAGCAGGGCGGAAAAGGAGATGATAAACTTCCAGCTCCCGCCAAATGAAGCTACTTTATCCGAAATGCTCTGCCCTGCGCTCAGCACCTCCTCGGGCTGGTGCAGCAGGTTTTCCACGATCAGTTTTTCCTCTGCGATGGCCTGCTCGACAATCTCGCGGAGTTTGACCACCTGTGCGGCTTCGGTTTTCAGCAGATTTTGCGTTTCAGTATTCATTCCAGATAAATGCTTGTGGCAGACCGGGTTTCTGTGTCATAGACCAGGATCCCGGTCTCCGTTTCGCCCAGCTGACCCTGTACCTGTCCTTTCTGATCCCAGACCGAACTTTTGCCCCCGCAGGCATAGTCTTCGCAGTGCCCGCTGCAGTTGGACATCAGCACGGTCATTCCATAGGTACGCGCAATGTCTGCCAGGGTTATCAGGGCCTTTTCTGTGCCGCCGACAGATTTTACCACGCTGGCGATATAGACTTCTGCGCCGAGGCTACGGGCATGGGCCGGATGCGCAGGAATGGAGATTTCGTAGCAGATGGCGGGCGCAATGTTGGACTGCGGGCCGATCAGGAATGTCGCCTGGTGCCCCCGGATGAAAAAAGGCTCTTCATCGGCGTGCAGGTGCTGCGAGATGGCGGCATCCACCAAGGGCGTGACGCCGCCATTGGCCAGGTACATCACCAGGATGGCCACCACCAGGCCGGCCATGATCTGCGCC
>RDXT01000773.1 GCA_004292985.1 Bacteroidota bacterium | reverse complement strand
GCAAGAATATCCTGTGATGAAACAGATAGCCCTTTCATTCCTGTTGATTATATGCTGCCTTACAGCCCTGGCCGGCATAGACCCGCCTGCCTATATGCTCTGGAACAACCAGCAGTTGGTGGTGAACAATTCGCTGACCATCGAGGACAACAAGTGGGCGCTGATGAACCAGCAGCCTGCCGCAACCTGGGGCTTTGTGAACCATAGCTGTAAAAATGAAATTACGCTGAGCCTCGATCCTTTTATGCAGGGCATGGCCGCGCAGGAAATAGCCGTAGATGCAAAAATCCGCTACTGGAACCCCGCTACCGGAGCCAACCCCGTTACCGTTGAAAAAACATTTACCCTCACTTATAACCCCCACAAAGGGAGCGACTATATCGGCAAAAGCTATTTTTCATTTACAGAGGGATATAAAGTAGAAATTACCCCCTTAGCGATCCGGATTAATAACGTAGCTGTTGCAAATGCCAATACCCTCAACTGGCTGCGCCTCGAAGCGCGGATCGAAGTGGACCGCACCTATGACTTTGACCGCCTTCTGTTTCCGGCTTTGCAGGGCATCACGACCGATCCGCTCAACAGCAAGGTGCGCGTAGAGTGGCTACCCCAGCCCGGTGCCGAAGCCTATCGCCTCGAATGGACCTATATTCCTGATTATCATAAGCTTACAGCTACCAATACACCCGTTTACCAATCGCCTGACAGCCTGAACTACGATTTCCGGAGCAATTCGGTGCGGGTGGTCGTGAACCAAACCCACTTCGAACTCGATCAGGTATTAAGCCACGGCTATTATATCTTCCGCGTGAGCGCCATCGGGCGGCTTGCCTCAGACCCCTCCATTTCACTCGATGGGGGGTGGAGTATGGATCATAAGGGGCTGGTAAGCAGTGCATTACAAATGAGTCCCTTGCCTGTGCTGACCGTAAATGAAACGCACCGGCATTTACTTAACTGGATATATACTGCCACATACGCTGAGGAAGGGAAAAAATCGGCAGCCCTGACCTATGCCGATGGCGCGCAAAATACTCTTCAGTCCGTGGCTCGTTTTTCGGAGCAACCCACCTCTTTTGTAACCGAATCTATCCTCGACAGCCGTGGCCGTCCGGCAGTACAAACCCTGCCTGCCTCCTCCGAAACCTCCCAGCTCGACTATTTCCCCAATTTTAACCGCGACAATGCCGGGGATAAATACTCCTGGAATGATTTTGATCCCGATAATACGGCTACCGGGAAAATGAGTACCCAGTCGGGGGCTTCCAGATACTATTCTCCCGCGAATCCCGACCAGGATGGACCGCAGGCCTATTTGCCTGATGCTCAGGGCTATCCCTTCAGCCGCGTACAATACGATGCCAAGGGCAGGGTAGTGGCCCAGGGAGGTGCCGGACCTGATCACCAGGTGGAGGAGCATGCCACCCGTATGCACTACGTTACCCCTTTTCAGGAAGAATTAAACCGCCTGTTCGGTACCGAAGTGGGCTTTGCCGAGCGCTATTTTAAGACCGTCACCGAGGACCCCAACGGGCAAATGGCCATTTCGATTGCCAATCTCAGCGGGCAGACCGTGGCTACGGCCCTCGAAGGCGATTCTCCTGCCAACCTCGACAAACTGGCTTCCAATCTGGGGCCGCAGGACCTTACCCTCGACCTCAACAGCGGCGGACGTAACCGCTATGATGAAGAAAATGAGGCATTTGTGGTGGATTTCCGCTTTTTTGCCACCACCTCCGG
>RDXT01000663.1 GCA_004292985.1 Bacteroidota bacterium | reverse complement strand
CTGGTAGTTGGCAGAGGTTTTCAGGATTTTTTCGAGCTGGGCGGAGGGAATCTGAGACCCGTCGGCGACGGCAGGCGCTCCGGCAAAGACCCAGGAGATGGGGCGGCCTTTCTGTTCTATGTCATTGACAACGATATATCCGGGCAACCCGTCCTTGCCCTTTTCGCTGAAGGTCTCGGTAGCAGTGCCTTTTTTGACTTCGATGCTCTGGATAAACTGGCGGGTACTGGTCCAGGTAGATTTGCTTACGCCGAGGATGCTCAGGAGTTTCTCCGTAGCTGCCGCAGCCAGTTCCTGGGGTTGTTTAAATCTGCCGGGTACAGGCTTGATAGCCCCGGAAAACGTCAGGGTTCCTACTTCTTTGGGAGCGGGCAGAGGCATGGGGCTGTAATGCGTTTCGAGGGCATCTACTCCCTGCAGGCGCAGTTGCACCCGCGCTTCATCCGAGGCAAAGTTGGTTTCAAACTCCGCACGAAACTCCGACTGGATCAGGTCCCAGTGTTTGGGGTTTTCGGCTTTGAACATGAGCGAGTCGCCGTCAGGAGAATATTTGACAACGTGAAAGTGGCCTTTGATAAGGAAGTAGTCCATACGGGGCGTTTTTGCAGGTGGAACAACAAATATAAACGCTTCTGTGACACATTGAGAGAATATGTTCGTATATTAGTCAGGATGAATATTCCGGCTCCCATAAGCTCCCCTTTGTTGCAAAACCATCTTGCAGCGATTGCTGATCTTTGCAGGCAGCACCGTGTCCGGCATTTATGGGCATTTGGCTCCGTGTTGCGGTCAGATTTTAAGGAAAACTCCGATATAGACCTGCTTTATGAGTGGGAAAATGATATTCCGGATGAAATATACCTAAGTAATTTATGGGGAATATGGGATAAACTGGAAGCCTTGTTCCAGCGGGAAGTCGATTTAATTGAATACCGGAATTTTAAGAATCCCTACCTGAAAGCAGAAATAGAAGCCAGTAAACAGTTGATTTATGAGTGTTAAATACCACTAAGAAGGTAAGTTCACTCAGATACACTAAGAAGAGCTGCGTGGCCTTTACTCCACCATCAACCGCACTTTTTGCGCTCCTGCTTTCACTATGTATACACCCGCTGGCAGCCCTTCAAGTGAGAGCCGGAGTGTTTCCTGCGTATTCCAGCGGAGCGGCTCTTGCACTCTTTTACCCGAAATATCAAACAGCTCTACCTGCCGGAAGCCCGTCGGAGTGCCCCGCCAGCGCAGCTCTGCAAACGCACCTGCAGGATTAGGGTATATCTGCAAGATATTGTCATTCAACTGGTTATCTTCCACGGCATCGGTTCCCCGCACGCGGGCACTGATCTGAATCTGCTGGATAGCCCCGGCTGCCGTGCTCTCAAACTGAAGCGTCGCAGCAATCGTATCTGCTGCAGGGGCCAGCAAGGTAAGCGGCAGCGTAGCGCCATACCCCGGATCGAGGGTGATGCTGGTGATGCCCGGCAGGCTCAGACGCGGGTCGCTGAGGGTAAACTGATTCAGCGTCAGAGGCGTAGTTCCTTTGTTGGCGATGGCAATCTGATAGACGGTGGCTTCGCCAGCGCGTACTACTCCGTAATCGGCACTGTATTCACTGATTAAATGTGCGCTGATCTGGGGCGCCACAGAGCTGGTTGCGATGCTGTGTATCCGGTCAACAAACTGGGGATAGTCAATGAAGGGGTTGCGGTTGCCCTGCCGGAGGAGAATGGCCTCATTGCGGGCTTTATCTACGGTCGTGGGCAAAAAGGTCTTGTGCCACTGGCGCAAAATGGCCTCCTGCGGCGCAAAAAATCCACCATAGTCCTGATATCGAATAACAAAATACATCATGGCGCGGGCGGCATTGCCCTTGTGCACGTCGCGCGGCTCAAAGGTGCCGTTCCCCAGTTCCGAACCGCCTACCTGCCAACTTGGGTTATTCACTACGGCAAAAGGGTAGTTTGAGCGCACGCTGTTGGAGCTCTCGGTTACAGGAAAGAGGTGAAACAGATCGGAACGCATTGGCAGGTCCTGGTTGAAGAGGCTCTGCGGAAAGGTGTGTTCGGTGTTAAATCCGAGGTTCTGGGCAGTGGTCCGGTCGGAAAATCCGGTGATGATCTGCCCGGTATAAACGCAGGTGAGTTTATTTACCGTAGCCCCCTGGCCATTTATTTTTTCATTATCCACCTCCATAAACATCTCATCCCGCGCAAAATTGTAGCTGAGGGAAATATATCCCTGTGCCAGACGCTGTTTGAGGGCCGTTTTGAGGGCTTCTTCGCTGAGATTTTCGGTCGTGCTGTAATAGGTTTTGCTGTACCTCCCCTGCCCGCCCACATGGATGCGAAGGCTACCCCGGTGCGAGTCTGTGCGTAAAATAAGCTCGCTTTCGTGGCGGATATTATGCTGAGGGGAAAAAATGACCCAAAAGCGGGTGGTATCTCCCGGCAAAACCAGGCTGTCTCCCAATGCCACCGTAAATGGCAGGGTTCCATACGGCCCGAAACGCAGCACCTCCTTCACCCGGATCGTATCTGTCCCGGCGTGGAAAAGCTTGATAGTCAGGCTATCCGGCGTAAGTTCATTCACCACCCCAAACTCCAGTTCAGGGGTAATCAGGGCCGGAAGCTGGGGTCTGGCAAGCAAAGGCAGCAGGAGCAGGGCGCAGCTAAAGAGAAGCCGGGACATAGGCATAAGATCAGCGGTAAAAAACTGAGTCTGGCTACACGAACCAGACTCAGTATGAAGGTATAAACGTGCAAAGATCAGAGACCTTGTACGCCAATCGCATTCAGGTCTTCGAAAGCAGCCCGGAGGCGTTTGATAAAGGATTTTTCACCTTCGCGCAGCCACTGGCGGGGATCGTAGAATTTCTTGTTAGGCTTCTCAGGTCCTTCGGGGTTTCCGAGCTGGGACTGGAGGTAGGCGTGGTTTTTGGCTTCGTAGTCGCGGATACCGCTCCAGAAGGCCCACTGCTGGTCAGTGTCTATGTTCATTTTCACAGCGCCATACTCGATGGCCTCGCGGATTTCTTCGCGGGAAGAGCCGGAGCCGCCGTGGAACACGAAGTTAATAGGGTTGGCGCCTGTGTGGTATTTTTCCTGAATATAGTCCTGAGAATTTTTCAGGATCACGGGCTGGAGTTTTACGTTTCCGGGGCTGTACACGCCGTGTACGTTACCGAAAGCCGCCGCGATGGTAAAGCGCTCACCCACAGCCTTGAGGGTTTCGTAGGCATAGGCCACTTCGGAGGGCTGTGTATAGAGGCGGGAGCTGTCCACGCCGCTGTTGTCCACGCCATCTTCCTCACCGCCGGTAACACCCAACTCGATTTCGATGGCCATCCCGATCGCATTCATCCGGCGGAAATAGGAGGCCGAAATCTCAAGGTTTTCATGGAGCGGCTCCTCGGAGAGGTCCAGCATGTGTGAGCTATACAGCGGGCGGCCCGTTTGCTCATAATATTTTTCACCGTGGGTCAGCAGACCATCTATCCAGGGCAGGAGACCTTTGGCTGCGTGGTCGGTGTGGAGAATGACCGTTACGCCATAGGCTTCGGCAAGCAGATGCACATGGTGAGCGCCGGAAACTGCCCCCAGAATGGCTGCCTGCTGATTTTCGTTGGAAAGGCCTTTACCGGCATAAAAAATCGAACCGCCATGCGAAAACTGGATGATCACAGGGGAGTTGGCTTCTTTTGCAGTTTCCAGCACCGCATTTACGGTATTGGTGCCCACCACATTCACGGCAGGGAGCGCAAAGTTTTTCTCATTGGCAAAATTAAGCAGGTCCTGCACTTCACTGCCATGCAGAACACCCGGACGAAATTTGCGATTGATAGACGACATGGAAAATAGGCATTAAGGTGATGCCGGGGGCGGCGCAGCAAAAATAGAGAAGATATATGGGTTCACCATATTTCAACAGCAGAAATCCGCATCCGGCTTGTGCAATTCTTACTGGAGCAGCTCTTCGAGGTCCTTTACATCGAGCGATTTGTACATATCTTCTTCCACCGTAATGATGTCCTCCGAAAGCTGGGCTTTGGTGCGCTGAAGGCTCAGGATTTTCTCCTCGATGCTGTCTTTGGTGATAAATTTATAGAAAAACACGGTTCGCTTCTGCCCGATGCGGTGCGAGCGGTCAATGGCCTGGTTTTCGACCGCCGGATTCCACCAGGGGTCGAGGATAAATACATAGTCAGCCGCTGTAAGGTTCAGTCCTACCCCACCCGCCTTGAGGCTGATGAGAAACACCTGTATGTCCTTGTCTTTCTGGAAGCTGTCCACCTGCTCCTGTCGGTCGCGGGTCGATCCGTCGAGGTAGTTAAAGCGAATCCCTTCGGCCTTCAGGTCTTCTGAAATGATCTCCAGCATTTTCACAAACTGGCTGAATACCAATACTTTGGATCGTTTGGTATCAATAATTTGCTTCAACAGACGGCGCACTTCCTGGTATTTGCCCGATTGTTCTATGGAAAATTGCTCGCGTTCGATCATCCGGGGGTGAATGGCAATCTGGCGGAGCTTCTGGAGGCCGGTGAGGATGTTCAGTTTATTCTTTTTCCACGCGCCTGTGTTGATCAGCTCCATCAGGTAGTTGCGGTAGCTGGAGCGGGTCTCTTCGTAAAAAGTGCCCTGCTCTTCTGTCATCTCGCAGTAATGGAGGTTTTCTACGCGTGGCGGCAGGTCCTGCTCTACCTGGTGCTTGCGGCGGCGCAGGATAAAGGGATAAATAATGCGGCGGAGTTTGGCCGTGCGGCGGGCGTCCTTGTCTTTTTCGATCGGCTGCACATAGAAGGTGCGGAAGAAATTTTCACTCCCCAGCAAACCGGGATTCAAAAAAGTCATCTGAGACCAGATGTCCATGACGGTGTTTTCGATGGGCGTACCGGTGAGCGAAAGGCGGTGGCGGCTCACCAGTTTACGCACGGCGTGGGCCGTTTTCGACTCCGGGTTTTTGATCATCTGGCTTTCGTCCAGGATCACGTAGTGAAACGGAAACTGTGCCAGCATCTCCACATCCTGCCGCACAATACCGTAGGTGGTCAGCACAATATCAAACTGCTGAAAATACGAAACGTCGCGGGTGCGCGAGATGCCCGTGTGGCAATGTACCCGCAGCATGGGAGCAAATTTATGTGCCTCATTCCGCCAGTTGTGGATCAGCGAGGTAGGCATCACAATCATCGAAGGCTGTTTTACGCCATTTTCCAGCTCTTTCTGAAGCAAAGCCAGGGTTTGCAGCGTTTTTCCCAATCCCATATCATCGGCCAGAATACAGCCCATGTCGAGATTTTTCATGAAGTACAGCCAGTTATAACCCTGTTGCTGGTAGTTGCGAAGGGTGGCTTTGAGGTGCTGCGGCGGATCTACATGGGGCACATGCTCCAGGTGCTGCACAGCCTCCTGCATCCGGAAGCGGCCATTGTTCTGCGAAGGAAAATACAGCAGCGGCGCCTGGTAGCGGCGGATCCGGAAGGAGTGCTCACCCGTAGGCTCGGAGATTTCGAGCAGGTGGCGGTAGTCGGAGAACCATTGTTCGGGCAAAATGGCAATGGTGCCGTCGGGCAACTGGTATTCGCGCTTGTTGCGGAGGATGTGGTTGCGGAACTGCACAAAGGGGATTTCAAAATTGCCGATGCGCACCACCGCGCGGATGTCGAACCAGTCCCCGGCCTCCTCCATGTGCATGGTGATTTCAGGCCGCGTCAGGTTAATTTTATAATGCTCGCCCTCCTGGAGGATTTCGATACCCGCATCATACAGCTCCGTATTGTGCTGGGCGATCCACTGGAGGCAGGCTTCTTTTTCCACACTTTCCCAACCCAGCAGGCCATCATTGGGCTTGATCCCATCGAGAATGGCCCGCACACGCTGTTCTTCCTCCACATGCCGCTCCACCTTAAAAAAAGTGAAGTCATCCCCTTCTTTGCGCATCAGGGCTTTGTAACGGCCATTGCGCTTTTCTTCGAGCGGGATCATAAAGTCGCCATACTGCACCTTGCGGCCAATAGAGAGCGTATGTTTGTCATGCTCAAGCACTTCCAGAAAAAAACGCGGCTGCTCGCGCACAGCTACAATGTCGAAGCCCCGTGCGAAAACGGCGTACTTTTCGACAATGGACAGCACAAACTTTTTATAGTATTCGTCCTCTTTATCCTTGTCAATAAAAATAAACTCTTTGGACAAAAAGGGCTTGAGTTTGCTGCCTTCGACATCCGGCTCAAAGCGAAACAGCTCTCCGTCGCAGAGCATCCAGGCCGGATGTGAGCAAAAGATAATCGCGCCCCGCGCCCGGAAGTCTATCAGCTCGCCCCTGAGTTTGACTGTGGGATAATAGCGGGTAAATTTTTCGTTTCGTTTAAAGTGAAAAATAACACTGGCTTTTTCACTCAATACCTCGATCTGTCTGCGGGCCGGATAAGAATCGTTACCCATTTCAAACACCGGGCGGCCCGGCAACAGAGGCAGCACCTCTGCCATACCACTCTGGATAATGCGCTCGATGGTCTCCTGGAGCGGCTTGAAGCGGGTCTGGAAAAAGCCAAATTCGTCGCGGGGATTGCCCTTGAAGCGCTTTACAATTTCGCGCGGGTTGATCTCAGAGATTAGTTTCACCAGCTTGTGGTCTGTAGCGTCGAGGGCAGAAGAGAACAAAGCCACATTTTCAGGATACAA
>RDXT01000772.1 GCA_004292985.1 Bacteroidota bacterium | reverse complement strand
CCTTCGCCACCTCACCAATGTCCTCCACAAACGGAGTATTGTATTCATTCTCAGCGACTTCCTCAACGGAGGCCCGGACTATAAAGATGATTTGCTGATCGCCCAAAAAAGGCATGATGTGATCGGACTACACATCTATGATCCGCACGAAGCGGAGTTGCCCAATGCGGGCCTGATCCGGGTGGAAGATGCCGAGACCGGAGAGACTGCCTGGCTCGATTCTTCGGACAAAGAAACCCGGCGGCGCTATGCGGAGCACTTTCAGGCGCACCTGGCACGCACGCGGGAGACTTTTTTGCGCAGTGGCGCAGATTTCCTGAGCATCAGCACGCAGGATGATTATACCCGTGCGCTGATGGGATTATTCAGCCGACGGGGAAACCGGCGGTAAGCGGAGCTTCGGCAAGCGTGCGAATCTCTTTCACCAGCATCTGGTACTTTTGCAGCAGTTGTGAAAGCTGCTGAAACTCCACATCTACATTTTGCCCTGATATGCTGGCCCGGGCGCTGATGAGCGCGAGGGTCTGGTGGGCAAGGCGGTCGGCCTCAGGGTCGAGCTGGAGCTGCTCGATCAGGGAGCGGAAATCTACAGAAGAAGAAGGCAAGGCGGGGGCTTGAACAGAAATCATGGGACAGGGAACAGGGTTCAGGGAGCAATTTCAAAATGCATGCCACATTAAAAGCATAAAAAAAGGCCCCCCGAAGGAGGCCTTTTTTCACTTTATCAGTGCAATCACTTCACATCTACGCGAAGTGCAGACACCTGATCGCCCTGGCGAGCCTTCAGCACATAGATGCCGGCAGCTACATTGCCCAGTTCGATGGTTTCGTTGATCATACCAGCAACCGGAGTCACTTTGCGAACCAGAATCTGAGCGCCTACGAGGTTGTAAACGGAGATTTCAACTGGCTCATTTCCTACTTTGTCAGCAGAAAGGGTGAAGGTACCGTTGTTGGGGTTAGGATACGCTACCAGAGAAGCGATAGCAGGAAGTACATCTTCTACGTCAGTTACATCAGCGCAGGTAGCAGGGAAGTAACGGAGGAAGTCCATGTAGGTCCATTTGTCAGCCCAGAAGTCAGCACAATCAGGACCGAAAGCGCCTTTGTACTCAACAGGAGTGAAGAAAGCGTCACCAGCTGGGTAAGCAGCCAGACCGTCATATACTTCGAATGCTACAGCACGTGGGTCGAGCAGTTGCAGACCAGCACCGCGGCTTACAGAAACAAATTTGGGGTTAGCCACTTTGTTTTTAGCTGTGGTGAAGTAAGCCTGTACATCGGCACGGGCAGCAGCTACCTGGGTAGTGGAGTCAGCAGCGTTGGCGAAGCTACCAGCGATAGGAGCGATGGTGATCTGGTTGTTTACGTTGTTGCTGGCCATGTCCCAGAACACGTTGCTTTCCAGTTTCAGATCGCCAGCCTGGAAACGGCCGTAGCTGTCGTCAGAGTTACCGCGGAGTTCGATATCCACAGCACGGTTTTGCTCAGAAAGAATAGAGTTGTAGAATTTTCCACCTGCATTGTCACGGAAGGTGTACATGCGGGTCGTACCAGTGGTAGCGCCACGTCCGAGGGTGGTAGCGTTGAAGATCACAGGGGTAGCATAAGGAAGACCTGTCTGAGGGGTTGTACCACCGTCAAACTCGCCGCAACGGTCAGAACCTGCATCGGCAGACTGGATGGTGAACCAGAACTGGCCTTTTCCACGCCAGCCCATGTCGTAGTCAAATGCGTCGTCGTT
>RDXT01000662.1 GCA_004292985.1 Bacteroidota bacterium | reverse complement strand
TGTTCAGGCAGACGGTATAAACGGTGTCCACCAGCAGGTTGCAGGCAGGCGGCGGCGGAATCACAGCGCAGGTGTCTATCAGGCAGATAAAGGTATCGGGGCAGGCGGGATTGGCCTGATCGGATACAAACACGGGTGCGAGGGTTCCGCTGGGATAAGCGCCAAAGGTATGTGTGCCTGCACTGAGGCCGGAGAGGATCACGTTGCCGAAGGTATCTGCGATCTGAAAGGCATTGCCTGAACCGCTGATCTGTATGGACATGGTAAAGGTCCCGTTGTTCTGGCAGGTGGTATAGGAAGAGTCCACCGCAAGGGTGCAGACCAGCGGGGTCGCGCCGTTGCAGTAGGTATTGCCATTTACATCGCCCTGACCTGCGTAGTCGCCGGAAAACTTGAACCAGCCTGAAATACCGTTGGCGGCATTTTTGGCATTGGCACCCACGCCCATCTGAAACCCGTAAAAGTAGTTTGCGGGATTGTGCTTCAGCGTAAGCGTGTCACCTGCATAGAGCGTACCGGGTACTCCGTAGAGGCGGCTGCGGGTGCTGTCCACTTCCCAGAACTTCCAGTCCTGCTGGTTGGCAGCGACGACGGCAGCGGGTGCCTGGTCTATCTTTACGCCCCGGCCCAGGGCTGTCCATTGGGTATATGTATATGGATGGATCAGCCAGATATCCATGTCCCACTTGCGGTTGGGGTCAGCTTCATTGACAACGCGGCCTGTAATATTTACCGAACTATCGTCGTAAATTGTCAACTGTCCGCCACTGAAAAGCGGGTAGGCGGCACTCAGGGAAGCCGGCAGCCCGTCGAGCCATAATGTGTAGCCGCCTGCGGGTTGAAAATCCGTTAGAAGACACACAGAAATGACTGAATCCTGGGCCTGAAGAAAGGGTAGTCTGGACAACATCGCCAGAAACAGCAATCCCCTGATAATCAATGATATAGAAAGTGGGCTTTTCATTCGGTTAATGTAAGAACGGTTTTCCGGAAATGAAACAACGAAACCTGAAACTTTGGAAAAAAAATTGCCCTTTCCGTCAGGGAAACGGATAGACGTGGTTGGAATTACAGAAGGGGGAATGAAAAAGGAAATGTAAGAATTAGTTCATAACTGCATCATTGGTTAGAATCCTTCCCTTGCCTGACAAAAACCGTTCCCTTTTCGTGCAATAATTTGATTTATCAGGCAGAAAATCTGAAACTTAAACTAAATATGCGTTTAATCTTACATGGACCAATGGTTGGTCACGGCATTTGGCAGAAGTAGCCGGAAAAGACCCTAAAAAATGGCTGACCCGGAAGCCGCAGGTGTTACCCTTCTGGGATTCCAGCATGGGGAAGTATGGCAACATATGCGCCAGCGGGGGCCTTAAGCGCTTCTCAGAGCTGCTCGCGGATATCCACAATCCGGCCCTCCAGCGCAGCTGCAGCGGCTGTGAGCGGACTTGCCAGAAATGTGCGGGCACCGGGGCCCTGGCGGCCTTCAAAGTTGCGGTTGGAGGTAGATATACAATATTTACCCGCCGGAATCTTATCCTCGTTCATCCCCAGACAAGCTGAGCAGCCCGGGTCGCGGAGGATAAAGCCTGCTTCGGCCAGAATGCGGTCCAGTCCTTCGGCCTGCGCCTGTTTGCGCACCTGCTGCGAACCCGGTACCATCATCACCTGCACGTCCTGCGCTTTTTTCTTGCCATTGACAAAGGCGGCCACCTCGCGCAGATCTTCGATGCGGGAGTTGGTGCAGGATCCGATAAATACATAATCCACCTTTTG
Source organism: Bacteroidota bacterium (assembly GCA_004292985.1). Taxonomy (GTDB): domain Bacteria; phylum Bacteroidota; class Bacteroidia; order J057; family J057; genus RDXT01. The sequence goes on along the minus strand of RDXT01000662.1, from coordinate 4,910 downwards.
CCCCATGATGGGCGCACCCTCTTCGAGGCCCATATAGGTCAATGCCTTCTGCAAGGCTGTTTTTTCGCTGTCGTTGGGCATGTCCTCCAGACGTGGGATGTGGCTGTCCACGGTCACGCCCATGCCCGGATTGGTGCCATAGGTTACCATCGGCCCGATGTCTTCGGCCCTGAAGGTATATTCGCAGTCAAAAACGGCGTCTTCATCTGTGCGAAGGGTCTTCCAGTAGGCGAGGGCCTGTTCCCACTCAGCCCCTTTAGGGGCAAACTCGCGGCCTTTTACGTATTCAAAGGTCGTATCGTCGGGGGCAATCAGGCCGCCGCGTGCGCCCATTTCGATGCTCATGTTGCAAATGGTCATCCGGGCTTCCATACTCAGGCTGCGGATGGCAGCGCCTGCATACTCGACAAAATACCCGGTACCGCCCGAAGCCGAGAGTTGAGCGATGATATACAGAATGATGTCTTTGGCGGATACACCCCTGCCCAGTTCACCCTCTACGGTGATGCGCATTTTGCGGGGTTTGTCTTTCAGGATACACTGGGAGGCCAGGGCCTGCTCTACTTCGCTGGTGCCGATCCCGAAGGCTACTGCTCCGAAAGCGCCATGCGTAGAGGTGTGGCTGTCGCCGCAGACGATGGTCATACCCGGCTGGGTGATGCCCAGTTCTGGCCCGATCACATGCACAATTCCCTGCCAGGGGTGTCCCAGTCCATAGAGTTCGACGCCAAAATCTGCGCAGTTTTGCACCAGGGCCTGCACCTGCTCGCGCGAGAGTTGCTCTTTGATGGGCAAGTGCTGGTTTTCGGTGGGTACATTGTGGTCGGCCGTTGCGATGGTCTGCTTAGGCCGGTGTACCGGAACGCCCCTCTTGCGCAGGCCCGTAAATGCCTGAGGACTCGTCACTTCATGAATAAAATGGCGGTCTATGTAGAGGACATCAGGCCCTCCGCCGGTGCGGGAGACAATGTGCGCATCCCAGATTTTGTCGAAAAGAGTTGAAGCCATGGACAGCAGGTCGTTAGAAGGGCGAAATTAGGCATAAGTGAGAAGCTGAGCAAGCATTACCGCAGCAGCGTCAGACTCCCGCGCTTTGCGGCATCACCCGGCTTTAACACCAGCGAATAAAAATACACCCCTTCCGGCAGCCCTTCACCCCGCCAGTCATTCTGATAGCCCGGCTGCTCAAATACCTTCCTGCCCCAGCGGTCCAGGATCAATACATGGTTTTCCGGGTAACGTTCGAGCTTCTCCACGACCCAGCGCTCCCCGGTCACATCTCCATTGGGCGTGAAGACATTCGGGATAAAAACCGGATGACGGAACTCGAAAACGGTATCATTGGACCAGGAAAACACAGCGCCCTGTGCAGCAAGGGCTTTGATACGGTACCTGTGCACAAAACCATCGAGACCATTTGCATACACCATACTCAGCACATTGCCCGCGACAGTATCTACGGCCTGCAAACTGCTCTCTCCATCGAGTTGGCGGTAGATCACATAGGCATTCACGGGCCAGCCTTCGTAGGGTGTCCAGCTCAGGCGGATTTCATCAGTCAGGGTGTCGCCCTCGCCTTCCAGCAGGATGCTCCGGTGCGTATCTGAGGGCATATCTGTTCGGCATTCGTTGGAGCTAAAAATTTGATATTCAAAGGTTTGCGCGTCGGTGTCCAAGGGGCCATCCGTATAAGAGCCGCTGCTACCGCCGGGCAAAGCAGCTACCTGCTGCCAGTTCCCACCCGCGCTGCGCCGCCATAGGTTCAGGTCGCTCAGGGGGCGCAGGTGGGGGAGCTTGTTCCAGCGCACTTCGATCTGCCGCTCATCTGTTTCAAGGGTGCTCACAGATACCAGTTGTACCTTCGAAGTATCAGTAAACACCTCTATATATAAGGTATCGGAAACGCCGTAGCAGATCGTATCAATGGTCACACTCTGCTCCTGCACCCAGAGTTTGTAAAGGCCCGCGCCGGGAAATGTGAGTGCAATCTGAGCACTGCCCTGCCCGCTGGCTATGTCTGCCCCTGCACAGCCCCAGGTATATACAGAGCCGTTGGTGCGGGTGATGCCGTAGGGTACATTGGTCCGGGCCTCCGCACAGAGGGAATCCGGTCCGCGCGGCGTTTCGGTGTCCAGCTCCGGATTGATGCGCACCGGAAAATACACCTCCGGCGCATCGCAGCCATTGGGAAGGCGCGGACGCACGCTGATGCTCGCCTGGTTGTTGTAAGGCCCCCAATCTACCCGTATGCTGTCGCTTCCCTGTCCCGAAACGAGGGTTCCGCCATTTACCGTCCATTCGTAGGTGACACTGTCCTGCGGCTGGTTGATCCAGTATTCCACACCCACCACGCGTGGGCACACAGAGCGGCTACCTCCAATCTGAGGCGGCAGCGGCAGGCGCTCCACCCGCACGGCTACCGTATCTTCATAGGTGCATTTGCCCAGACTGCTGCTGCGGATATAAAACAGCGTGGTATCCTGGTACAAAGGTCCCGGAAATAAAAACGAGGTCTGGGGAGCCTGAGGATCAGAGAGATAGTCTGTCGCCAGCCAGCCGTAGCTGTAGCCCTGCACGGGAGGCGTACCCAGATTGGCCACTTCATCCGGGCAAACCACGGCATCTGCACCGGCATATTCGGCTGCTGCGACGGTAAAGCGCCCCGGATCGAAAAAATTGGCCGGTAAAAAGGGTGCCCGGATCGCATATCCATTGGGAAAGGCAGAAGGCAGCAAAATCAGGTCCTGTACATAGGTGCAGCCCGTGCCGCCCACTTCCGGAAACAGAATGGCAGACAGGCTGGGCTGATACAGGTCAGGGCGCGATTTATAAAAATACACCCGTCCGTCAGGACCCACCTGCGTACCCAGCACGCCATTACCTGTCTGCTGACTGCCTTGATATACAATGGTTTTCGAGTTAATAATGGCCTGGTAAGAGCCTGCCTCCAGGTCTAACTGAGAAATGACGGAGTACAGAAAGTCGCCCGGCTGCCCGGCAGATATGCCGATGAGGCTGGCATGATAGAGATAGCGCCCGCTGGGGGAAAAATCGAAGTCCCCATAAGAAAGGTTGAGGGGAACTTCATTGCTGATCACGCCCGTTTCGCGGTTGAAGTCAGCCAGAAAGACCACATTGCTTCCGTAAAAGGCAATTTTATCGCTTCCGGGCGAAAAGCGGATACCGAAGGCCTGGGTGCTCTGCGTTGTGCTGATGACCGGTTGCAGATTGAGGCCATTTTCGTCAATTTTATAGGCCAGCAGGCGGTGCTGGTTGGTTCCGGGGACATAATCAGAGATAATCACCCAATAGTACTGGCCATTGCAATAGCCTTTGGATGCTACATGCCAGTCTTGTCCGGTGGTGGAAAAGGTCTGAGGCGTGCCTACAATGCCTCCCGATCCATTATTCAGCGACATATCCACCACCGTAAACCGTTTCTCCGCAATCAACCCGTCGGCCCAGGTCGTAATTACGTAGTATTTTTTGCTTTTGGGTTGCGGCACAATGGACACTGCCTGGATCGCCGGAGGGGCCAGGGGCTGGCCGTTGAGGATCATGTGCTGGGCGTTGTGGATGTATTGCCCTTCGGTGTAAAACAGCAGATTCCCGGCGCTGTCGCAGATCGAAGAGAGGTAGGGATACTCAATCTGAAATCCGGAGTCAATGGAAGGGGGCTGGGTATTAAAATTGACGGCATATCCTGGAGCGCCGCCCCAACTGTTACCCACGACCCAGATATTGCCTTCTTTCTGGGCGGAAAGGAATTGCGGCAGGTGTGCGAGGCATGAAACGAATAATATGAGGTAAAATCGGTTCATAGGAGTCCGGATGTGAGGGTTTACATACCAAAATACGAGAAAAAGGTATAGAAAGTGAGGGGACTGTGCATATCTTTACCTCATGCGTGCGTTATACTACCCGCTTTTTACCTGCCTGCTTCTTTCATCTCTGCTTCTTAAGGCCCAAAATGACTGGGAGAATACAGCTGTTTTCCGGATAGGAACCGAGCCGGTTCATGCCACATTTACGCCCTGCGCTACGGAGTCAGAGGCGCTGGCGGCCTGGCCTGTCTCCTCCGGCCGGGTGCTGTCTCTCAACGGTGACTGGCAGTTCCGTTTTCTGACGCATCCTTCGCAGGTACCGGAGGGTTTTTACGAGACAGACTACCCCGACGAAGACTGGGCCTTTATTCCGGTTCCTTCCTGCTGGCACCGCCAGGGCTATGGCATCCCCATGTACCGCAACATTATTATGCCCTTCCCGGCCAAACCACCCCTGATCGCAACGGATACCAACGAAACCGGCCTTTACCGCCATCGTTTTTCCCTCCCGGCACAATGGGCTGATAACGAAGTATTTATGCGCTTTGAGGGAGTAGAATCCGCTTTTTATCTCTGGGTAAATGGCCGGAAAGTGGGCTACCATGAAGATAGTTTTACCCCCGCCGAATTCCGCATCACGTCTTTTTTAAGCCCCGGCGAAAATACCCTCACGGTGGAGGTAATCCGCTGGTCCGATGGCTCCTACCTCGAAGACCAGGACTACTGGCGGCTGGGTGGAATCTTTCGCAATGTGTCGCTGGTTGCCCGGCCACAGGCCTATATCCGCGATGTGGAGGTGCTGACCCAGCCTGATAGCCTGTACCGCGATGCAAATGTCAGCACCAGGGTCTGGATACGAAACGAGGGTGAAGCGAATGATTCTATTGCATTGAAAATCAAGATATTAAGTCCTTCAGGTGAATGGCTTGCTGAGCACCGTCGCACACTGCGTCTGCCTCCCAAAGGTCAGGACCAGGAGTTGCATATCGATACGCTTTTGCAGCAGGTAGCCCTCTGGAGCAGCGAAACACCGAACTTATACCGCCTCTGCCTCAGCCTTGAAAAGGACGGACAAACGCTGGAGGC
>RDXT01000771.1 GCA_004292985.1 Bacteroidota bacterium | reverse complement strand
CCGAAAAACCCGTTTGCGCCCAACCGATTGGGATGCCTTCGCGCAATATTTAGGACTCACCTCCAGGCAACAGGCCAATATACATGCCCGATTTCAAAAGCGATTGCCGAAGGCACTTGATTGGATTCGGAACAGCTTTTTGAGTCAGACTCTTCAGGATGATTATCAGGCGTTGATACGAAAGCGGGCGCAACGTTTGGATTGGGAAACTCAATCCTGGGCGTAAGCGTGGATCAAGCGACCAACTCACCCTCCAGGATATCGGCGGGCAATTTGATTTTATCCAGAAGTTGCTCTTCGAGCATATCGGCCCAGATTAGCATATAGGTCACAACGTCGTCGCGAACATTGTGTTTGAGATGCCGCTTTTCTAAGGGCAACCGGAGCAACACGGCGCGGTCGTCGAGCTTTTCGAGGTGCTTGAGGTCTTCCAGCATCAGACCCGCGTTGAGCATCTCGTTGATAACCAAGTCAATCGGCAATGCACTCGTTGGGCAGTAGTCGTCTACCTGCTCGTTCCAGTCGCCGTAGCGTTGCATGGCGTAAGCATGAATTTGCCCTTTGGTGAGCTTGGTCAATTCCTGAGCCAGATTGCCACAGTTGCAACCGCCCATGTGGCCCCATTGATAGTGGGCACCTTGTTGAAGGCTACGGGCCGTCCGGCGGAGGGCCTGAATCAGTTCGAGGTTTGGTCGTGCCATGTCAGTTAACAGGTATCAGCGATCAGTTATTTACTGGGCAAACGGCATGTGCAGGCGTTTTGTTTACTACCGCACTAACTCCATCAAATCTTTGTCGTTGACTTCCTTGCGGATGTCGGCCATGTCGAGAAAACGGTTGTAAATGCCGTCGAGGGTGGGTTTATCATAGCGGTAGCCGAGCATTTCGAGCCGGTGCTTGAGCGCGTGCCGCCCCGACCGGGCCGTGAGCACAATCAACGACTTGTCAACGCCCACTTCAAGCGGGTTCATGATCTCGTAGTTTTCGGAGTGTTTCAGGAACCCGTCCTGATGAATGCCCGACGAGTGTGCGAACGCATTACGCCCCACAATGGCTTTATTGGCCTGCACCGGCATCCGCATCATACCCGATACCAGTTGACTAACCGGGAACAGGCGCGTCGCATCGACGTTGGTGTACAAACCCAGTTCGCTATGCACTTTCAAGGCCATCACGACCTCTTCGAGCGAGGTATTGCCCGCCCGCTCGCCAATGCCGTTGATCGTCACTTCAACCTGCCGTGCCCCGTTCATCACGCCCGCCAGGGTATTGGCCGTAGCCAAACCGAGGTCGTTGTGGCAGTGGATCGAGATCATGGCCTTGTCGACGTTGGGCACACAATTATAAATGTACTTGATTTTCTCACCGTATTCGCCGGGCAGGCAGTAACCCGTTGTATCGGGGATGTTCACGACGGTGGCCCCTGCCGAAATCACGGCTTCGGTTAGGCGGCACAGGAAATCCAGATCGGCGCGCCCCGCGTCTTCGGCGTAAAATTCCACGTCGTCAACATAGTTCCGGGCATGTTTTACGGCGTCGATGGCGCGTTCGATAATATCCTCGCGGGTGGTATTGAATTTGTTGCGAATATGAATGTCCGACGCGCCAATGCCGGTATGAATGCGCCCCCGCTTGGCCAGTTTGAGGGCTTCGCCTGCCGCGTCGATGTCGCTCTTGACGGCCCGCGAGAGGGCGCAGATCGTGGGGTTCGTCACGGCTTTTGAAATCTCGACCACCGACCGGAAATC
>RDXT01000770.1 GCA_004292985.1 Bacteroidota bacterium | reverse complement strand
CTGCGCTTTGTTTGTACCCAGGCCCTGGTCATGCTGCTGTTTGTTAACCTGGTCTATGTAAGCATTTTACCCCGCATAGCCCGGCATACCCAGGGCGCGCCGCTGGCCTTTTTCTCAGAGCTGGCCGGAAAAGATGTATATGTTACCTCTGCCGGATACAAAAGTTATCTGCCCTATTTTTACGCAAAAGTAAAACCCGGAAATGCGCAAATGGGTGATCCTCACTGGCTTGCGTCAGGCACGACAGACAAAGACGTGTATATTTCCGTTCAGAAACATAAGGCCGGGGAGAACTTTACTCAAAACTATCTCAACTGCGAATACCTCTACGAAGAAGGCGGTTTTGTTTTCTACCGCAGGCCGGCGGGCATCAAGCTTTTGGCGGGTCAAGATAATTTCACTAAACTTAGTTTCGTTTTACCGCCACCCTGAAACGTTTTTTCTCCCCTACCCCCATCAATATTTCGTCCCGTGAGCACTTCTCAAGCCAAAGACCTCGCCATTGCCCATAACCTTGCGCAGCACCGCGAACGCATGGAGCGTTTGCAGCAGGAGCTTCAGAAAGCAGCCCTCGGCGGCGGTGAAAAGGCCCTCGCCGCCCATAAAGCCAAGGGGAAGCTGAGCGCCCGCGAGCGAATCGCTCTTTTGCTCGACCATCCGGAGGATTTTCTCGAAATCGGGGCACTGGCCGCCCACGATATGTACCAGGAGCAGGGCGGATGTCCCTCGGCAGGAGTGGTTACAGGCATTGGTCGTGTCTCCGGTCGCCTTTGCATGATCGTGGCCAATGATGCGACGGTAAAAGCGGGGGCATGGTTTCCGATGACGGGCAAAAAAAACCTGAGAGCACAGGAAATCGCCCTCGAAAACCGTCTTCCGATCCTTTATCTGGTGGACAGCGCAGGCGTGTTTCTGCCGATGCAGGACGAGATATTTCCGGATAAGGAGCATTTCGGGCGTATTTTCCGCAACAATGCGGTGATGAGCGCGATGGGTATTCCGCAGATTTCGGCCATTATGGGCCCCTGCGTGGCCGGGGGCGCGTATCTGCCCATTATGAGCGACGAAGCCCTGATTGTGGAGGGCACTGGCTCCGTGTTTCTGGCTGGTCCCTATCTGGTCAAATCGGCGATCGGCGAAGAGGTCGGCATCGAGCCGCTGGGAGGTGCTACGATGCACACCGAAATCTCAGGCGTCGCCGACTACAAGCTCCCCAACGACACTGCCTGCATCGAAAAACTCCGCTCGCTCGTGTCCAAACTGGGACAAGGTCCCCGCGCCGGATTTAACCGGGCGACGCCTGTTGCGCCTGCGTTTTCCGCCTCCGAAATTCCCGGAATCCTGCCCGCCGACCGTTCCAAACCCTACGATATGCGCGAAATTCTGCTTCGCATTGCCGATGCAGATTCGATGGATGAATATAAAAGTGGCTATGGAAAATCTATCCTCACCACCTACGCGCGCATAGACGGCTGGGCTGTAGGGATTGTGGCCAACCAGCGACTGGTCGTTAAATCGGCAAAGGGCGAAATGCAGTTTGGAGGCGTAATCTATTCAGATTCAGCAGATAAGGCCGCCCGTTTTATCATGAACTGCAACCAGAAGCGGATTCCGCTGGTGTTTTTGCAGGATGTTACGGGCTTTATGGTCGGTTCCCGCTCCGAACAGGGAGGCATTATCAAAGATGGCGCAAAAATGGTGAATGCGGTGGCCAATTCGGTCGTGCCTAAATTCACTTTTATCCTGGGCAAC
>RDXT01000661.1 GCA_004292985.1 Bacteroidota bacterium | reverse complement strand
CTGCCTTCGCAGTTGCTCCGCAACGATACCCGGCCCGGCGGCCCGGTACGCTTTACCGACATCACCGCAGAGGCGGCTCCGGCCCTGCTCAAAGCGGGCATGGTGACCGATGCAATCTGGGCAGACCTGGATGGCAACCAGACACCCGACCTCATGATTGCGGGCGAATGGATGCCGCTGACCCTTCTTCTCAATGAGCAGGGTAAGCTCCGGGATGCAAGCATCGGCTCCGGACTCGAAAGCAGCCCCGGCTGGTGGAACAGGCTGGCCGCTGCCGACCTCGACCGCGATGGCGATATGGACTTCATCGCAGGCAACCTCGGGCTGAACGCCCTCTGCACTGCCACGCCCCGCGAACCGATGGAGATATATGCCGCCGATTTCGACAATAACCAGAGCGTGGACCCTGTGATGGCCATTTACACCAACAATGGACCCAAGGGTAGAGGACTGTATCCGATGCACACCCGCGACGATCTGATTAAGCAGCTGCTGGTCATGCGGCGGCGTTTTCCGACCTATGCCGGATACGGAGAAGCCCCTTTTGCCAGCCTCTTTACCCCCGAAGAAAGTGGCCTGGCCCTGCGCCTGCGTGCGACCTGTATGGAAAGCAGCTGGGTAGAGAATCTGGGCACCGATGCCCAGGGCAAGCTCAAATTTGCACTTCATGCGCTGCCCCAGGCTGCGCAGATTGCACCCCTGATGGGGATTTTGCCCGAAGATGTGGACGGCGATGGCTGGCCCGACCTTTTGCTGATTGGCAATCGCTTTGATACAGAGGTATTTGCAGGCAGATATGATGCTTTTAACGGCCTTGTGCTGCAAAATGACCAGCAGGGCGGCTTTGTTGCATTGCCTCCCTCCGCTACCGGATTTTTTGTGAAGGGAGACGCCCGCGCACTGCTTGCGCTGGAGCAGGCAGGCGGAAAACGCCTCTACGTCGCCTCACAAAACCGGGACAGCCTCCGGGTATTCACCCGAATTTCACCCCCAAAGACCCCTTTACAATGAAATACATATATCGCGCAGGTACTCAGCTCCGGGTTTGGGCCTTTGTGGCCGCCTCTCTGCTCGCTTCCTGCCGCCGGGAGGCTCCTGCCATGTTTGAATTGCTTTCTCCCGAGCGCACAGGCATTCATTTTGCGAATACCATCACCGAAAACGACACCCTCAACATCCTCAAATTTGAGTATGTATATAACGGTGCAGGGGTAAGTGTGGGCGATTTTAACAATGACAGCCTGCCTGACCTCTATTTTACCGGAAATCAGGTGTCCAACCGCCTCTACCTCAACCGGGGCGACTTTCATTTTGAAGATATTACCGAAAGCTCCGGCACAACAGGGGAGGGGAGATGGTCTTCGGGCGCTTCGGTTGTGGACATCAATGCAGATGGCTGGTTAGATATTTATGTAAGCGCAACGGTGGATAATCCCGGAGAGAAGCGCGCCAACCTCTGCTATATCAACCAGGGCTTAAACGAAAAAGGCATTCCTCATTTTATCGAGTCGGCGACTGCGATGGGGATCGCTGACACAGGGCACAGCGTACATGCGGCGTTTCTGGATTATGATCTCGACGGCGACCTCGATCTCTATGTGCTGACCAACCAGATGGAGAAGGAGCGCCAGCCCCAGAAGTACCGCCCCCGCCGCACAGATGGCAGCAACCCCAATACCGACCGCCTTTACCGCAACAATGGCAACAATACCTTTACCAATGTCTCACAGGAGGCCGGAATCACCATCGAAGGCTATGGCCTGGGTGTGGCCGTGACCGACATCAACCTCGACGGCTGGCCGGATATCTATGTCAGCAACGACTATCTCAGCAACGATCTGCTCTGGATCAACAATCAGAACGGCACATTTACCAACCGGGTGAGCGAATACCTGCCCCACCAGTGCAGTTCCGCGATGGGTAACGACGTAGCCGACGTGAACAATGACGGCTGGGTGGATATAGTCGCTCTCGATATGCTGCCGGAGACCAATGAGCGCAAAAAACGGATGGTGCCCGGCAATAATTACACCGTGTACATGAACGATGAGACCTATGGCTACCAGCACCAGTTTGTGCGGAATATGCTCCAGCTCAACCACGGCATGACACCCCTGGGACATCCGACCTTTGGCGATATCGGGCAAATGGCGGGTGTACACCAGACCGACTGGAGCTGGACCCCCATGCTGCTCGATTTTGACCACGACGGCCTGCGCGACCTGGTTGTGACCAACGGCTACCCGCGCGACATTACCGACCACGACTTTGGGTTCTATTTTGCCAGCGCTGCCCGGATTGTGATGACCGACAGCCAGATGATTAATACCATTCCGCAGGTGAAAGTGTCCAATTATGCCTTTCAGAACCAGGGCGACCTGACCTTTAAGGACGTTTCGGCTGCCTGGGGCCTCACTACTCCCTCTTTTTCCAACGGAGCTGCCTATGCAGACTTCGACCGGGACGGAGATATGGATATGGTGGTGAATAATATTGACGATCCGGCCTTTGTGTACCGCAACTGGCAGCGTGAAAAGGACAAAAACCACGAACGGCACTACCTGCGGCTGCGTTTTCAGGGCGAAGGGGCCAATCTTCAGGGTCTTGGCGCCCGCGTGCAGCTCTATTATGAGGGCAAAACCCAGGTCTATGAACACAGTCCTTACCGGGGATATATCTCGACGGTGGAGGCTGTAGGGCATTTTGGATTGGGAGGTGTTACCCGGATTGATTCGCTGCGGGTGATCTGGCCCGGCGGAAAATCCCAGCTCCTGCGCGATCTGGGCACTGACCGCGAGCTTTGGCTGAATATCAAAGAGGCTACCGAAAAAGGCCCTGCCTTATATACCAAGCCGGCAAATGCTCCGCTCTTTCAGGAGGTAAGTCAGGCTAAGGGACTGATATTCAAGCACTCAGAGCAGGATAAAATTGACTTTAACATCCAGCGTACCCTGCCGCATAAGTTTAGCCAGCAGGGTCCGGCACTTGCAGCCGGGGATTTTGATGGCGACGGACTCGACGATTTGCTGATCGGCGGAGCAGCAGGTATGGCCCCGGCGCTGTTTTATCAGAAACCTGACGGTAGTTTCAGGCCCGCAGCTGCCTCGCCGCTTACCCGCGCAAAAAGCGAGGAGGATGCCGGGCTGCTCCTGTTTGACGCGGACAATGACGGCGATAATGACCTCTATTGTGTCAGCGGCAGTTATGAATTTGCCCCGGAAGACACGAACCACCGCGACCGCTTTTTCCGCAATGAAAAGGGGCAGTTTCGCGAGGACTCTCTGGCCCTGCCCGACGAGCGGGTGGTAGGTTCCTGTGTCAGGGCTGCCGACTATGACCGCGACGGCGACCTCGACTTGTTTGTGGGTGGAAGGGTGATTTCGGGCGAATATCCGCTGCCGGTGAAGAGCATGATCCTGCAAAATGAAGGCGGTACCTTCCGCGATGTATCGGAGCAGGTATTCCCCGGCCTGAAGCAACTGGGTCTGATACATGATGCCCTCTGGACGGATTTTGACGGCGACGGGCTGACCGATCTGCTGCTTGCGGGCGAATGGATGCCCCTGACCTTTCTGCGCAACCGCTCCGGCAGCTTTGAGGATGTAAGCGCCCAAACGGGCATCGCCGACCGCAGAGGCTGGTGGAGAAGTCTGGCCGCTGCCGATGTGGACCGCGATGGCGATATGGACTATGTGGCAGGCAATCTGGGCCTGAATACCCGCTATTGTGCCACAACAGAACGTCCGCTATGGATCACCGCCAAAGATTTTGACAACAATGGCTCCATTGACCCCGTTATCGGGTGTTACATCCGGTCGGCCAGTGGCGAATATGGACTGTATCCGATTCACCAGCGCGAAGACCTGATCAAGCAGTGGCTGCCTGTGAAGCGGCGCTACAACACCTTTGCCGAATATTCTACCGCGACCTACGAGCAGCTTATCCCCGAAAAGGACCGCGAAGGGGCTTTGACGCTTTCGGCTACCTATATGGAGAGCAGCTATATCGAAAACCTCGGCGGCGGAAAATTTGCCATCAGGCCCCTGCCGCACCTCGCCCAGCTCTCTCCGCTTCAGGGCATGCAAGCGGGCGACTTCACAGGCGACGGCCTTACGGACCTCCTGCTGCTGGGCAATACCTATGATACAGAGGTGTTTACGGGTAAATACGATGCTTTTGCCGGGCTGCTGCTCTCAGGTGATGGCAAAGGAAACTTCACCCCGATCAGCATTGACCAAAGTGGCTTTTTTGTTCCTCACGATGCCAGGGCGCTGGTTCGTCTGGTGACAGCACAGGGCCAGGCGCTGTACATTGCCTCCCAAAACCGGGACAGCCTGAGGGTGTTTGCCTCGCCTCTCCCGGCCCAGACCTTCAAAGCCCAGGCTTCGGATGCCGTTGCCCTGATGACCTTTGCGGATGGCGCCCGGCAGCGGATGGAGCTTTCCTATGGTGACTCTTACCTCGGCCAGTCTTCGCGCACATATCTCCTGCCACCGGGAGTTGTCTCTGTGGAAGTGATTGATTATCAGGGGAAAAAACGGGTCGTTTCAGTTCCGATTAACGGAAAGGCTCCATTGTAAGCGCTACCCAGAAGCTACGGCCATAGCCATCTACCCCGGAACCGTGGACGCGATAGGCCCGGTTGAGCAGGTTTTGTGCGCCTGCTGAGAGATAGAACTGCTGGTATTGCCAGGCGGCATGCACATTGAGCAGATACCATCCGGGTGTTCCGCCTGCGGGAATGCGGTGGTCTTTGGTGTCTCCGGTAGAAAGGCGGTCCTGCATGCCTGCAAAAACACATTCTCCCTGGACCCGCAGGCCCTTTTCCGACTGATAGCGCAGGCCCAGGCGGCCATTCAGCGGAGGAATGCGGCTCACAGGTTCATTTGCGGTGAGATTCTGGCCATATGCCCATGCCATTCCGGAGAAAGCGATCCATTCGGGGGTGAAAAAATATTCTGCCCCGCCATCTACCCCTGCAATAAAGGCTGCTGCAACATTTTCCTTGCGAAAAACAGGGTCTCCATTCAGGCTGTCCTGCCCTTCCCAGGTGCCCGGCACCCGCTGGATCAGGTTAAAGAGCCTTGTGTAGTAGCCCGATACCCAGAGGGTGGCCTGGCGGGTGCGCAGTTTATAGGTGAGCTCGCCGCTGAGGGACCTTTCGGGGGATAAATTGGGCGAAGGCACTTCGATGCCACTGTCAAAGCGTCCGAAGGTTCCCATATCATTGATATTGGGTGCCCGGAATCCGGTGTTGGCGGCAGCGATGATCCGGCTGTGCTTGCCGATGCGGCGCATCAGTGCCAGATTGCCTGCCAGGGCCAGGGGCCTGAGTTCCACCTTGCCAAAAGAGGCATCTTCGAGGCGGAGGTAGTAGCCATTGAGGCGGAGGCCGCTGCTCAGCACCCAGGGACTGAGGTCAAGGGTGTGGAGGCTGTAGATAGCGCCCGACCCGGCCAGCGAGCTGTCTGGATACAGGCCCCGGCGGGGGGTAATTACGCTGTCGCTCAGGTTTCGCTTATACGCCGTGCTGAAAATCTGGTCCACATACAGCTCTGCCCCTGTAACCGACTGCCAGCGGGAGCTGTAGCGTGAGCGGATGTCGAAGCTCAGCCCGGAAGTACGGACAATGTCCTGCTCGTGAATAGCGCCTGTATCTCCGGTTTTCAGACTGACGCGACCTTCTTTGCTGTACTGAAAAGAGTTGGTGATCCGTATTTCCTGGAACAGCGGATTTCGGCGGCGGGTTTCGAAGCGCAGCCAGCCGATCCGGCGGATTTGCGGGTCAAACATCCACACATCGTATCCCCGCTGGGCCACCTGGTCGTAGCGGTCCACATTTTCCTGCGTAACACTTTGCCAGGCCATCGTGAGGCGGCTGCGCTCTCCGACGCGGAAAGCAGATTTGAAATCGGTATTGGTTTCGGTATAGCTGCTGGGGCTGAGGGTGCCGAGCGTACCCCCGGCAATCAGGTCGCCGAAGTTTTTATAGCTCACCCCGGCCAGCATGGCCACAGAGGGAGAGGAAACGGCGATTTCACCCCGGACCGTGCGCTCCATATTGCCGCTGAGGTATTTGAGATAGGCGCCGGGTTTTACCTGAAAGCCTTTTTCTGCAAACTCAGGGCTGCGGGTGATCAGGTGAACTACCCCTCCGAGGGCGTCGCTGCCATATTGCACCGAGCCGGAACTGCGGATGACCTCTGCCCGCTGGAGGGTAAGGGGGTCTATGGTATTCAGGTATTGGTTGGGACCATAGCGGAAAGTGCTGTTATTCAGGCGAATATCATCTACGACGATCAGGGTCTGATTCCCGGTAAGGCCTCGGACAAAGGGCGATCCGCCGCCGTGATTGGTTTTCTGCACCCAGACGCCGGGCATTTCCATCAGTGCTTCGGGGGTGGTACGCGGGGCCTGGGCTTTGATCTGGCTGCGGGAAAGCGCGGTCGCAGCGGCTACCGACTCGAAAGGGTCTTCGGCATTGCGCTGGGCGGTGATGATGACCTCGTGCCAGATCTGCGAAACAGGCGCTGAAACAAGCACGCAGGCGAGTTTCTGAATACCACTGCCGATGGTAACGGGATAGGTGCGGGTTTCATAGCCCGGAGCGCTGACGAGCACATGCCAGGTGCCTGCCGCGAGGTTTTTGAAGGCAAAAGTTCCCTCTTCATTTGTCCGGACTTCGCTGAAGGTCTCCCGTATCCGGATAC
>RDXT01000660.1 GCA_004292985.1 Bacteroidota bacterium | reverse complement strand
CTTTCGAGAAAGGCCTCCCGGCTAATGCCCTGCTGCTGTAAAATCTGCACCATGATATCATCGCGCACGGCCTTACGGCGCTCCAGAGAGCCGCCTTTCCGCTCCGCGATCCCTTCGGCCAGATGCATATCCAGCAGAATGTGCTCCATCTGAGCCGGAGGAATCACCTGGCCAGGGGGAGCATCTTTGTTGCATGCGGCAAAAGCGACACACACGCCTGCCAGCAAAATCACTGTTAGCTTCATATCTATACCCCGCAAAGATAGGGCGAATCGGTTAATTCTGTATATTTGTGCATAAAACTATGTCTCAACTTATCTTTGCCATATACGCAGTGTCGGAAAACGGCATTATCGGAAAGGAGCAGGACCTTCCCTGGCATTTGCCTGCCGATTCAAAGCATTTTCGCAAACAGACCCTCGGTAAAGCGGTCATTATGGGGCGAAAATCATTTGAAGCCCTGGGAAAGCCCTTAGACAAGCGGCGCAACATTGTCATCTCCTCCAATCCGGATTTTTCGCACGAAGGGATCGAGGTAGCAGACTCCCTTGAGGCCGCTCTTGCGTTATGTAAAGATGAGCCTGAGGTCGCCATCACCGGCGGGGCAAGTGTTTATCAGGAGTCTATCTCCAAAGGATATGTAACCCGCATTTACGAAACCCTGGTTCATGCTGACGTAGAAGGTGATACGATGTTTGTGCTGCCACATCCCGAAAACTGGAGCATCACAGAGGTTGACGCCCGGCAGGCAGATGACAAGCATGAATATGCCTATACTTTTCGCACACTCGAAAAAAACTCTTAACCCGATACCCCCATGTTATCCGTACAGACATCCCTCAGATCAGCCGAAGCTATGGAGCTGGAGGCCCGCTATGGCGCCCACAACTACCACCCCCTGCCGGTAGTCCTCAGCCGGGGCGAAGGCGTATTTGTATGGAACCCTGAAGGGGATCGTTTTTTTGATTTTTTGTCGGCATACAGTTCCTTAAATCAGGGCCACTGTCATCCCCGGATTCTGGATACCCTGGTTACCCAGGCGCAAAGACTTACACTGACCTCCCGCGCGTTCTACAACGATCAGCTGGGAGCCTATGAGCGATATATCACCCAATTGCTGGGCTATGACCGCGTATTGCCGATGAATACCGGGGTCGAAGGAGGAGAAACTGCCCTGAAACTGGCCCGCCGCTGGGCCTATGATGTCAAAGGTGTGCCTGCCAACCAGGCCAAAATCCTGTTTGCCGGGGGTAACTTCTGGGGAAGAACCCTCGCAGCCATTTCTTCGTCCACAGATTCGTCGAGTTACCAGGGATTCGGTCCCTATATGCCCGGATTTGAGATCATTCCCTATGATGATGTCGCCGCATTGGCCAAAGCCCTCGAAGATCCGAACGTAGCAGCCTTTATGCTGGAGCCTATCCAGGGAGAAGCGGGCGTGCGGGTGCCCTCTGAGGGCTATCTGCGCAGTGTCCGTGCCCTGTGTACACAGCACCGGGTGCTGATGATCGCCGATGAAGTGCAGACAGGCCTGGCCCGCACCGGAAAAATGCTCGCCTGCGACCATGAAGCTGTTCGTCCGGACATTGTGATTCTGGGCAAGGCCCTCTCCGGAGGCATGCTGCCGGTTTCGGCAGTGCTGGCCGACGACGAAATTATGCTTACCATTCACCCCGGCGAACACGGCTCTACCTATGGCGGAAATCCGCTGGCGGCGGCCGTAGCTACCACGGCCCTTCAGGTGCTGGTAGATGAAAATATGGCACAAAATGCAGAGCGTCAGGGACTTATCTTCCGCGAACGCATGCGTACCTTAGCCGCTCACAGACCTGATCTCGTCGCTGAAGTCCGTGGAAAGGGCCTGCTTAATGCCGTAGTCATCCACGACGAGGGCGATAGCGAGAGAGCCTGGGATATTTGCATGGAACTGATGAAAAACGGACTTCTGGCCAAACCTACACACGGAAATATCATTCGTTTTGCTCCGCCGCTGATTATCAGCGATGAACAGATGGAAGAATCCTGCGGGATCATCTCCAGAACAATTCTTGAGTTTTCCAAAGAAAAAGCCTAATTTAGAGGCATCTGAAAGTAAGGCTCCCCCGGTTTTCCGACAACCTCTATCCCTGCTTCTTCCTATGTACCGTTCTGTATTTCAATGCCTTGCCTGTATTCTGATGCTGTTTGCGGCCCATACCCGGATTCGCGCCCAGGAGCCGGGGATGGAAATTACGGACCTTCAAACAGAAGCGATACCTGTGTATCCGGCAAGTTCCCTGCTCTGGGAAGTAAGCGGAAACGGGTTGCAAAAGCCTTCTTATATTTTTGGCATTCTGTTTAAAGTACCCGCCTCGTATTTTTTTCTGCCAGAAGGTATTACGCCCCTGATCGAAGCCTCGGACCGCATCGCGATGGAGGTAAATCCGGCGGATGAAAACCTCGACTATCTCTACCGGGGATCTTTGCCGCTCGATTCCACCCTCGAATTTTTATTAAGCAAAAAAGAATTCGATCAGATCAGCACCTTTTTTTACGACACCCTTTCCACGGTAGCGAGATATAAACTCGAAAGCCGCTACGACCCGCTCCTGCTGTCCCGCCAGATGCTCTGCGACTATTGTCTCGGATTTAAAGAGGGCCAGGAGCCTGTTTCCTACGAGTTTTATCTGTACAACGCTGTCCGGAAACCCCTGAAAACCCTCAGCAACGGCTGGGCGCGTCAATCTCTGATGGATCAGTACAGCCTTGAAGAGAAGACCAGCATTCTGATGGATAACTACCGCAACAAAAATGCCCTGTGTCAGACCTACCGGGGGCTTTTGCGGGCCTACCGAGAGCAGGACCTCGATCGTCTGTGGCTCATTGCACAGCGGGCACCTGACTTTGGCGACAATATGGGGCAGTTTATCGAGGCCCGCAACCGGGAATGGATCAAGGTGCTCAACTGGCAAATGCAGTACGAAAGTATGTTTATCGCCGTACATGCCGTGCAGCTCCCCGGCGAATATGGCCTGCTTCATCTGCTTCGCAAAGCGGGCTACACGGTCAAACCCATCGGAAAACCGATTCCTGCCACGCCTTTTTACCCTCCCAAATGATTCATACCCGCATTCTTTTTGCTCTGGCCCTCTGGGGTGTATGTTGTGTTCCCGCTACCGCACAGACATCGGGCAGTTCGCTGCTGTGGAAAATATCCGGAAAAGGAGCCAAAAGTTCCTATCTGATGGGTACCATCCACGTTATCCCGCAGGAAGATTTCTTTTTACCCGCAGGCCTCGAAACGGCGGTCAAAAAATCAAAGCAGCTCGTACTTGAAATTCCGCTCGACAACAGCAATCTGGCGAGCCTCCTCAGCGCCATGACAGGCATGCTCCTTCCGGCAGACAAGCCCCTGAATAAGCTGCTAAGCGAATCGCAGTTCACTGACCTTCAGCGTTTTATGAAGGACAGCATTGCCACAGCCATCCCCATGTACGAGCGTATAAAGCCTATTTACCTGGCCCAGCAACTGAGTCTTTCGCACTGTGTCAGCGGCAAAACCGTTTCCTATGAGACCTGGCTTTCGGGTGAATTTCGCAAACAGAAGAAAAAAACGCTCGGCCTCGAAACGGTTAAAGAGCAAATGACCATCCTCGACAGCATCCCGCTCGAATCGCAGGTTTCCTACCTGATGGAGATTGTCAACAATCCGGCGGAGGCCTGCCTTCAGCTCGATAGTATGTTTATGCTCTACCGCAACCAGGATACCGATGCGCTGATGGCATTTACCCAAAAACAGGACGAAATGAATGCCATGCAGGAAACGCTGCTCGACACCCGTAATCAGAAATGGATTCCGGAAATCGAGGCATTTATCCGTGACGAAAAAACCCTGATTGCGGTAGGTGCCGGACACCTGAGCGGGGAAAAAGGCGTTATTCAACTGTTGCGCAATGCGGGATACCGTGTCGAGCCTGTCTTCTAAGCCCCACGCATGAAGTCAGCCCGCCCTACCCCTCCAAGCCCTACCCCTGCACTGGACATCCAGTTGTTACAGGGTGTATTGGCGAGTGCGGGAATTATGGGCGTATATACAGGAGCAATTGTAAATATCTGGCTGCCAGGGGTTTATATGCCTGCCTGGCTTTACCTTCCCCTTTCCATCGCAGCGCTGGTGGCCAGTATATCGCCTGCAATCTGGCGGGGAGCTCGCAAAAAACTTCCCGATATCGGGTTTACGATCTGGTTGCTGGGCTACCTGGGGCTGATATTTATCGCCTATGCCAATCACCTTTCAGCTGGTTTTGTGCCCCTGCTGGTAGCTGCACAGTTGGGTTTCGGGCTGGTTATCAGCCGCTTCAGCGAATATCTGATTTTTGCCATTGCTTCGGTCTGTCTGTTTCTGATATGTACCCTGGGCTTGCCCAATATCATCAGTTCACCCAACCCTTTTATTGCCATTATCCTGCTGGCTACTGTCTCGGCAGGGGTGCTGGTGCGGGTGCGTAAGTTTTTTGTCGGGCGCCTGGTCGCTCAGCGAAAAAAGCAGGAACAGGAGCTGATACACAGCGAGTTGCGCTACCGGACCCTGGTAGAAATGATGAATGAAGGCCTGGTGCTGACCGACCCGAATGAAACCATTTTGTTTGTAAATAACCGGCTGTGCGAGATTCTCGGGGTGGCGCGGGCTGAAATTGTCGGGCAGAAAAGCTATGAGGTGCTTCAGGGGGAAAATGTGAGCGATGTGATCCAGGCCAAAAGTGAGCTGCGGCAAAAGGGGATTTCGGACCAGTACGAACTGAAACTCCGCCGGAAAAACGGCAATGTGCTATGGGTACTCGTCGCCGGATCGCCCTACGTGGATGTCAGCGGCAAACCGCAAGGCTCCATCGCCATCATTACCGATATTACCGACCGCAAAGCGACTGAAATCAAGCTCCAGGAAAAAAACAACGAGCTGGATGGATTTGTCTATAAAGCCTCTCACGACCTGCGCGGCCCGCTGGCTTCGATCATCGGCCTCACCCATATCGCCCGCGACGAGGTCAAAGACCCGGCAGCCCACCGCTACTTCGACCTGATCGCCCGCAGCACCAAGCGCCTCGATTCGATTCTTTCTGAGCTGCTCGACGTTACCCGCATGAATAAGGCGGCGCTTAAACCCGAGCTGATCCGCCTCCACGAACTGGCGCAGGAGGTGGTGGGCAGCCTCCGCCACCAGTCACAGGCGCAGGGACTGTCCTTCCGGATCGAAATAGCTCCGGAACTGGAGATTCTCAGCGACAAAAAGCTGCTCACCTCCATTTTGCAGAACCTCATCGCCAATGGAGTCAATTACCACGACCCCGAATCACCTGCTCCCTTTGTCGAGGTCTCTGCCCAGCCGCTCGAAGACCATGTGCGCATCTCTGTGACAGACAACGGCATCGGCATCCCCGAAAAGTTCCGTCAGAAGGTCTTCGAAATGTTTTTTCGCGGAAACGCCCAGTCCAAAGGCTCCGGCCTCGGCCTGTACATTGTCAAAAATTCAGTCAGCAAACTGCGGGGCAGCATCGAACTTCACCCCCGCGAAGGAGGCGGTACCCGCTTTGATGTGATCCTTCCGGAGAGGATAGAGGTGGGAGATGGACAGTAGATGGCAGTAAAATCTATCCAAAAGCCCCAGACTCCGCCGGTCGTATACCACTTATAGGACCCAGCACCTCCTCTTCCCCCACCACAAACACCTGATCTCCCGCCTCTGGCTTAATCGGAGCCAGTCCCGTAAAGCCGCCAAATGCAGGTAGCACCGCCCCCTTTGGCCCAAAATGAAAACAAGGCAAGCGAAGTTTCTGGCGACCTGCGCCCCCGATCAGCACGCCGGGGTGTATATGACCCGAAAGCGCATAAAGGCCTTCGGGATGCGCCTCTGATGGCGGCTCGTGGGTAAAGACAAAGGGGCCAGGAGCAAACTCAGACGCATGTACCGCGATCTGCGCGTCGGCGTAGGCGCTTGCGGCGAGAATGTCGTGGTTGCCGCGAATGAGGAGCTTCGGAAAGTCGTAGGGTCTGATAAACGCTGCGAAGGTCTCCCACTCCGCATTGTGGGCGCTGTGGCTGAGGTCGCCCAGAAACAGCAGGCGCTCCGGATCGAGCGCATGGATTAAAGCCGCCAGGCGGCGGAGGTCTTCCTGCTGCACCTGCCCCGAAACGGGCACCCCGTGGCGGCGAAAATGAGCCGCCTTCCCCACGTGCAGGTCGGCAATGACGAGCGTGCGTTCCTCGGCCCAATACAGGGCCTTTTGTGGCAGCAGGTGCAGATGCTGTCCGCTGTGCATACAAAGACAGCTTCCCGGCAGCATCGCTTAATCCATCACCGCCAGCAGCGGTATTTTGACTTTACCTGCCAGCGAGCGGGTGAGGCTGCTGCCCAGGCGCATGGCATAGGCCGGGCGGCGGCGGGGAAGCAGGGCCAGCAGGTCGGTCGGATAGCTGGTGATAAACAGGTTGATACCCGCTACCACATCGCGGTGGTAGAGGTTGTAGAAAAACACGTTGCTGGGTTCGGTTTCCATCCGGTACACCTGTTCGAGGATCGGATTGCGCGAAGGGAAGCGGTCTTCGGGCAGCTTGCGGCTGACGAACACCACCGACAGGCGCGCCTCACAGCGCTGGGCCAGCGCTTCGAGGTAGGGCGGTATGCGGTAGTCCCGCTCCTCGAAGCGGGTCGCATAGACGATGTGCTTAAAGCCGCTG
>RDXT01000769.1 GCA_004292985.1 Bacteroidota bacterium | reverse complement strand
CCTGCTGGCTTTTGGCGGCCTGGCGATACAGGCGGTCGAGATATACCTGGAGGTGGGTCAGGTCCACGCCCTCGCGGGGGTCGCGGAGGTTTTCGAGCATCGCGCCCACGGTCCGGGCAGGCTCGCGCAGGCCGACACCCGCTTCGCGCAGGGTTCCGGCCACCACCCGCGAAAGGCTGCGGTCGCTCATTTTTTCGATCCGCAGGCGGTTGTCAAACAGCTTGGGAACGACCTTTTCAAAGGCATTCAGCCAGGCAATCCATTCTTCCCGGATAATAATAACCACTTTCACCTGAAGGCTGGACTCCATCAGGCGGCGCATATCTTCGTAAAAACGCTGTTTTTCGGCCTCCTGACCCAGGATCAGCAGCTCTTCGAACTGGTCGAAGATCAGAAACACCGGGCGGTAATGGTCTCTGTACACCATCCGGATTTTCTCTTCGGTCTCCAGCGCGGCAAAAGCCTGCCGGTCCTGCGGATTTTCCGGATCGAGGGCCTGTACCAGGGCCTGTGTCAGCGAAGCATTGAGGTCGCGGCCCCGGCGCACAAACAGGGGCAGCCAGTCGCTGTCATGCAGCAGATTTCCCAGACCACATTGCACCAGGCTGGTTTTTCCTGTGCCCGATGCACCATACAGCAGGGTCAGATGGCTGGCAAAAACAGCATTAAACAACTGGGCAGACTCCTTTTCCCGTCCGAAAAACCGATCCCGGTCCTCGCGCGCATAAGGGTCCAGCAACTTAAAAGGTGAGGGCATTTCGTCAGGACTTTATGGACGTAAAGGAAGATTTGAAATGCTCAAACTGCGCTTCGAGGAGGTCAAAGACCGGGGTTCGCTTGCTTGTTGTGGCTGGCTCGGCAAATAAGGCCCCGAAAAAGTCATCATCTGCTTTCTGGGCCTGGGTAATGTTGCGCCCCTCGTGAAAATCTTCATGGCTCAGGCCGGTATGGATGAGATCGGTGCCGGTATCATTTTGCAAAGCAGAAAATAGGCTGTGTCTGGCCGCCAGATAATGGAAATGCCCCTCCTTTTCATAGACAAATACATAAGGATCTATGGCCTCATGGTTCAAAAAGGCATTTTTGTCAATGATAAAAGGAGAGAGATTGAGCGAATATCCAAGGTCATTTTCCTGCTGCACCAGAATAATCGAATTGCGGTTGGTATAGGTCGTTTTGCGGCGGCGGCTTTCGTCCTGGTACAGCGACAGGCCCGTATCCACGATGGCATTGAGCCTGCCCAACTCCATCATATAACTCACCGTGCTGAAGCGCGGGTTGTCAATCTGGATGTCGCGGATGGTGAGCATGCGGTAATCAGCCAGAAAAGCCACCGATTTGAGCAGCACGGTCAGGGCCTGTTCGGCACGGAGGCAGGACGTTTCGACTTCAGCGGGCGGGAAAGAGGGCCATTGTTTCCGGAGGCCTTCGAGGTAGTTCCAGGCTTTTTTCTCAAAGCTATCTTCCTGCAACAGGTCTGTAAATGCCTCAAGCTCAGGCATAAAGATAAAGGACTCCTGGTCTTCCAGCGCCTGGTAGAGGTCAATTACCTTGCCGAGATAATCGAAACTGGCAAAACGCTCCGGACTCATTTCATTCTCTGCCAGAAAATCATCTGCCGCTTTAAATTTACCTTTATTCTGCTCCTCCCAGATATTGGAAAGGACAATATAATAGAGCAGCTGGCTGGTCGCGATATAGATGCTGATCAGTTGCTCCAGACGGCCCGTGTCGAGTCTCTTTTTTTGCAGCAG
>RDXT01000768.1 GCA_004292985.1 Bacteroidota bacterium | reverse complement strand
CAGGCCCTGATCGCTACGGAAGATGTGCGTTTTTACCGGCACGATGGCGTGGATTTGTTCAGTATGCCGAGGGTATTTTTCAAAACGCTGCTCTTAGGCGATGAAAGTTCGGGCGGAGGCAGCACCCTCACGCAGCAGCTTGCCAAAAACCTCTATCCCCGCCGGGAATATGGCTGGTTCAGCCTCCCGATCAACAAAATCCGCGAGGCAATTCTGGCCCAGAGGTTAGAAGGGGTCTATAGCAAAGAGGAAATCCTGAAACACTACCTTAATACGGTGCCTTTTGGCGACAATGCCTACGGAATTGAGGTAGCCTGCCGCAGGTTCTTCTCCGTTTCGGCAGCAGATATCCTGCCTCAGGATGCGGCCCTCCTCGTAGGGATGCTCAAAGCGACCAGCGCCTACAACCCGCGCACAGACCCAGCCCGCTCGGTCCAGCGCCGCAATGTGGTGCTGCGGCAAATGTATCGCAACGGCGTTTGCACCCAGGCTTTTGCCGATTCGCTGGCGGCCCTGCCTGTGGCGCTGCGCTACCAGCCCGAAAGCCACAACCTGGGACTGGCACCCTATTTCCGGGAGCGGCTCCGGCAGGAACTCGACCGCTGGTGCAAAAGCTACACGCGCCCCGATGGCAGCCACCCCAATCTGTACACCGATGGCCTGAAGATTTATGTAACGATCCACAGCCGGATGCAGCAGTATGCCGAGGAGGCCGTGGCCGAGCACATGAAGAAGGTGCAGCAGCGTTTTGATACACAATGGAAGGGCAAGAGCCGCCTGAAGGAGTCAGAAAAGCAGGTGAATGCGATCTGGGAGCGATCTGCGCGGTATCGCCAGCTCAAAGCGGCAGGCGCAAGCGTACAAGAGCTGGATTCTGCCTGTCTGCGCCCGGTCCGGATGCAGGTTTTCACCTGGCAGGGGCCTCGTGATACCCTCTTAAGCCCCCGCGACTCGATTTTGCACAGCGAATATATGCTTCATGCGGGTTTTATGGCGCTCGATCCGGCTTCGGGGCATGTCAGGGCATGGGTGGGGGGCATTCAGCATGCCTTTTACCAGTATGACCACGTGGACAGCCGCAGGCAGTGTGGGTCGGTGTTTAAGCCTTTTGTGTATGCGGCGGCACTGGAGTCGGGCATTTCGCCCTGCGAGTATATCTCGAATGAGCGCACGACGTTTGAAGGTTATGGCAACTGGGCGCCGCGCAATGCAGACAGTGATTATGGCGGAGAGTATTCGATGGAGTCGGCCCTTACCCATTCGGTGAATGTGGTTACGGTGAATCTGCTGATGCAAACGGGCATTCCGAAGGTAACAGACCTGGCCCGCAGGCTGGGATTGCAGGGCGAGTTGCCGGAGTCGCCTGCGCTGGCGCTGGGAGCGGGGCAGGCATCGCTGCGCGAGATGGTGGCGGCCTATGCGGCCTTTGTGAATGGAGGGCAGCATGTGGCCCCTCTTTATCTGCTGCGGGTCGAGGATGCAGATGGCACACTGCTCAAAGGTATGGAGCAGATTGCGGTGGGGCCGCAGGTACTCAGCGACTCTACGGCGCTGCTGATCCGGCATATGCTCACTTCGGTGGTGGACAGGGGCACGGCCCACGGACTGCGTTCGCGCTTTGGTCTCAAGGGCCAGATGGCGGGCAAAACAGGCACTACCCAGTCGCAGGCCGATGGCTGGTTTATCGGGGTAACTCCCGGTTTGGCGGCAGGGGCATGGGTGGGGGCCAATAATCCGGCGATCCATTTTCATACG
>RDXT01000659.1 GCA_004292985.1 Bacteroidota bacterium | reverse complement strand
CGTGAAAACATGCCTTCCAGCATGCCGCCGATGGGTGCGGTCATGACCAAGCGCGAGATCCGCGACGTAGTCGAGTTTTTGTCAGGAATGAAGTAACATAAGCGGGCGATCCTTCCCGATGACCGAATACCGGCGTATAAAAACTGTTACAGGTTTTTGTACGTCGGTTTTTCTTATTCGCTTGGGAGTGGTCTACGATCTGAAACAAGCCCTACACGGTCCAGCGGACCGAAACGTCTGTAGCATAAAATGCAACCTCTTTTTCCCCGCCGGACTACCCACAAACCCACACACGAAATCCGAAGTCCGGCAGAGCAGAAGGCTGTTCCCTGAAAACTGTTCCTTGTTCCCTGAATACAAGGGGCTGCACCCCTTGCTATCGGATTGCGCCCCGTCAGGGCTTTGGAACTCTGTGAAAGGCTGATCCCTGAAAACTGTTCCCTGTTCCTTGCTCCCTGTCCCCCTGTTTGGCTTATGTGATAAGCGGCTACGGTTTCTGGAAGCGGGAACCGCAATTCTGTTCCCTGATCCCTGTAACCTGTTCCCTGAAAACTGTTCCCTGTTCACTGATACCTCCTCCCCGGCAGCGGGCTGTGCAGGGTCCAGCCGCCGTCTATGACGAGGGTTTGCCCGGTTACGTGGCGGGCTTCGGAGGAGAGAAAGTAGCAGGCGGCGGCAGAAATGTCCTCTACGGTTGCGGTGCGGCCCAGGGGGGCCACGGCGTTCCAGCCCTGCTCATAGGTGCTGTCGAGTTCGCGGGTGCGCTCAGTGAGGGTCGCGCCGGGTGCGAGGGCGTTTACAGTAATGCCATAAGGGCCGAGCTCTAACGCCAGGGTTTTGGCCAGCATCATCAGGGCTGCTTTGGTCATGCCGTAGGCACCGAGGTTTTCGTGGGCCTGTACCCCTGTAACGGAGGACATAAACAGAATCCTGCCCGCTATTCCGGCGCTGATCATTTGCCGGGCAGCCATTTGTGCCGAAAAAAAAGAACCGCGCAGGTTTACCTCTGTCAGCCGTGCGAACATTTCCGGCGAGCAGTCGAGAAAGGGGCCGTAGGAGGTGATCCCTGCATTGGCCACAAGTCCGTAGCAAGGCCCCCGTTTGGTCATTTCTGCAAAAAGCGAAGACTGTACCGCCAGATCGCTGATGTCGCCCCCGGCAGGCCACACGCGGAACTCTCCGCAGGCTGTGTTGATCTGATCCGCAGCCGACTGCGCCAGCGCTCCGTCGAGATCATTGAGGGTAACAATGGCCCCTGCCAGCGCCAGATCGCGGCAAATGGCATAGCCGATCCCTTGTCCTGCCCCCGTAACGAGGATATGTTTACCTGAAAAAGCGTATGCCGGATTCATTGCAGATGGAGTGTCGCCTAAATGTGTTCCAAAATACCAATTATTCCCACTTTTTCCCCATTCACGCGGGCAGGGCTATACAGGAAAAAGCGGATATGTATCTTTGGTAGTAAGTTTTATAAGCGCAAACAGACATGTCGCAGGAAGAAATCCGCAAGTTTGACCAGGATATACAGTCGTACTCATCCGGCTCGATACGACGCAGCGATTTTAGCGACACAGATTCCGGTCGCACCTCGTTTTTGCTGGGTCCCATCGAGGAGCATGACCCGGTGCTGAAAGGACTCCAGTCGCAGCTTTCCCATCTTCGCCAGGCCAACCAGCAGATGCGGCAGATGGTGAGCTCATACGCAGAACTCGAACGTTCGCTGGCTACGCTGTTGCCTGCCCTGGAAATACAGATCAAGGGCTGGGACTCTGAAATCCGGACCCTCCAGAGCAATTCTGAGGAGTCGGACCAGACCTATGCCTCGGTGGTAGATACCCTGGAGCAGCGGATCAGGGCCATGCGCCAGGACTATGAAAGCCGCATTCAGGCGCTCGAAGAGGCGCTTGCCCGCTCCAGCAGCAGCTCCGGCGAGACAGCCCAGGCTCCTGACACGGACAGCAATGACAGCAATCCCTTCCGGGACCTCAATATCTTCGGACTTTAAGCCCTTCGTTTGATTTTCAGGGTCTGCCCGATCCGGATTCCGGCTCCGGCGATTCCGTTGGCAGATTTGATCTGCTCGACTGGCACGCCATAGCGCCGCGAAATGGCATAGAGGGTTTCGCCCTGCTGCACGGTATGCGTGATCCATGTTCCGGAGCTGCTTGTTGTGGCGGGTTTTGCCGGGGTCACGTTTGTACGGGCGGGCGCCTGCGGTGTCTCCGTAGCGCGGAGGTCGGCCAGGGCAGTAGGTTTCCAGGGACGGTTGGGAAGGTCCTGGGTCAGCGAAGACAGCTCTGCACGCAACTCCTCTGCATCGCGCACCCGGAATATTTGCCCCCGTGTATTTACGATAAACACTGCCGGGATAGAGTTGTGGCGGAATGCGCGCTTCATAAAGCCGTAGTCGGCCTCGCGGGCCAGCAGCAGTTGTTCCCAGGGGAGTTGGTACTGTGGCAGGGCTGCCTCCCAGAGCTTACGCGATTTATCCACCGAGACGCTTACAAAACGAACGGGTTTGTTCAGGTATTCGCTATGCACCTCCTTGAGTCCGGGAAGCGTATTGAGTGAATTGCCATTCCACGTCGCCCAAAAATTGACCACCCACACTTCCTGCTGCGCTTGTTTGGAGAAATCCTGGCACTGCTTGAGGAATGTTTCGTACGTAAGCGTAGTGTCCGGGCGGTACTGCGCCTGAACTTCTGATGCGAAAAGAGCAAAAACGGCAGCAAAAAGAAACGTAAGGGCCTTCATCTGAGGCATGATTAATAGGTGGTTGGTTATTCTAAGGCTTTTCCCATCCGCGAGACAACAAATTCGAACAACTGTGCCGGGCGCAGCTTCCGCCAGGGGATTTCATCGAGCAGAGGACTCCAGTAAACATACGAAGCGATTCCATAGCTTACCATTTCTTCTGCTACATGGGGCCGCAGGCGCAGCGCACAGATCCACCCGTCGCCGAGTTCGTCCTGCACAGCCTCATAGTAGTCGTCGCTCTGAAGATAGATATGAAACACATTCTCACAGATCAGGATAAAGCGGTTGATACCATTATCAATGAGGTAAGTAAGGCAATTTTCCGCCAATAATTTGTAATCGTTCTCAAAAAGGTCGTTCCATTCGCCCATAAGCTCTATGATCGCATACCCGGCATCGTAATCGGCAAAAAGAATTTTGACCAGCAGGCTCTCTGATCCGAAGTCATCCCAGAGCGGATGGGCCGGAATATGGTTCATGGACCGGTCATAATAAAAGAGGTTGTGTTGCACCTCATGAAAAGGAGACAGCTCGTCGGTCTCGTGGCTATATAACTCAAGCCATCCATAAAAAGGCTCTATGTCGCGGAGTTCACTTTGCATAACAAATCGCAGATATATTATATATTCGCATCGTACAAGGGCAAAATCGCTTACAAGTAAATAAAAGCGTCAGAAATTCGGAACTCATTCATTACCTGTACTGCCATGATAACCTTCCCCAGGCTGCTGCGTAATGTTACTGCTATGACACTCAGATTGTTTCTTCTCCCCCTGTGTCTGCTGCCGGTATTCCCGGCCCTTTCGCAATCGTTGCTGCGCAGTGAGCGCCTGCCCACACCTGCCAATGTGGAGCATACGTACCTGAATATCAATGCCCCCGCGGGTGAAATATTCATCAAACCCTCCATCTCCTGCGGTTCGGGTTACTGGCGGGTCAGCGGCCCCGACACTTCGGTTTCGCGCCAGATTCGCGTATATGCTGCCCCCCAGGGCGGCCACCTGATGCGCACGCTCACCCTCAACTTTGCCGCACCCCAGTCGCAGGCACGCAGCAGTGCCAATATGCGGGTCTCCGAGCAGTTTTTTGCCGGCTCTACTGCCTCCCGAATTGAAGTGAACCCCGATCCCTCTGCTGTCCACGACCTCTTTCTGGACCTGGGCGTGGGTGCCTGCAGGATGGACCTTTCCGGCCTCAGCCTCGAAAATGTGAACATCAATTCCGCCTTTTCAGATGTGGTTCTTACCTACAACTCGGCCAACCAGATCGAGATGAAGGAAATGGAAATCCACGCGGCAAATGCAACAGTGATCCTCAAACACCCCGAATACGCCCGCGCCGGGCTGGTAACCGTTCAGAATGATATGGGCGAAACCCGCCTGATCCTGGGGGGTGCCCGCATTGCCCACAGCAATTTTTACCTGAAATCAGGCGTAGGCCCCTGCTTTATTGTGATTCACCCCAACCAACCCGTAAAACTGATCCTCCGGGGCGGCTTTTTCTCTACCATCGAGGTTGCCGAAGAGTTCCAGCAGGTCGAACCCGGGGTTTTTGTGAATGCCGCTGCGCTCCGCTCTCCCGATAAAGTATCAAAAATTATTTGCGACGTAGATTTTGGTAATATTTCGGTGATGAGCAGCGACTAACTGAAAAATGTATCAAAGCTCATGACAGAACCCTTTCTGCGTATCGAATCGGTAACGAAGGTCTATGACCAGTACGTTGCTGTGGATCATGTATCGCTCAGCATACCCGGTGGGCAGATTTTTGGCCTTCTGGGTCCCAATGGCGCCGGAAAAACCTCCATCATCCGGATGATCACGGGCATCACCGCCCCCGACAGCGGCCAGATTTTCTTCCAGGGACAGCCGCTTTCGCCTGAGCACGTCCGCTACATCGGCTATATGCCCGAAGAGCGGGGCCTCTACAAAAAAATGAAGATCCGCGAGCAACTGGAGTATTTCCTCCAGCTTAAGGGAATTGAGACCCGTGCCGCCCGTGCTACTGCCACCTCCTGGCTCGAACGCCTGGGACTGGGCGAATGGCAAAACAAAAATGCCGCCGATCTCTCCAAAGGCATGCAGCAAAAGGTGCAGTTTATCG
The DNA here is from genome assembly GCA_004292985.1 of Bacteroidota bacterium. Lineage (GTDB taxonomy): Bacteria > Bacteroidota > Bacteroidia > J057 > J057 > RDXT01. Next base: position 1,877 of record RDXT01000659.1, on the reverse strand, counting down.
CCACGGTCGCCCACGAGCCGAAGCTGCTGATCCTCGATGAGCCATTTACCGGACTCGACCCTGTGAATGCCCGCCTGATCGAAGAGGAAATCATGCGCCTGCGCGACAACGGAGCCACGATCATTTTCTCTACCCACCGCCTCGAGCAGGTCGAAGAGTTTTGCAACCACATCGCCCTGATGAACAAAGGCAAACTCCTGCTGCACGATGAGGTAGCGACTGTGCGCAAGCAGTTTAATAAAAACCAGTACCGCATCGAGTTTTTGGGAGATAAACAGGTGGTGAGCGACCTACCGGGTATTATGGTTGATGAGCTGGGCGAAAAGGAAGCCCTCGTGCGCGTGGCCGAAGGTTCTTCGGGCCGCCAGCTGATGCACCAACTGGCCGACTCCCCCCTCGAAATTTTTGCTTTCGAGCAGCACCTGCCCCGCCTCACCGATATTTTTATCGAGCTGGTCGGCAGCCAAAGCCCCGAGGCCGAGGCCATGCGCCTGCAAATGGCACAAGGCAGCGCAGCCTGATTTTCGCTTCCCCTCTTATTTCCCCTATCTCCCTTATTCCCCTCTATTCCTATCCCTTCTATGAATAAAGCTTGGATCGTTTTCCGTCGCGAATACATCAATGCCGTTCGCAAGCCCACCTTTCTCCTGTCCACCTTTGCGGTGCCACTTTCGATCGTCATCTTTTACGGAGTGAGCATTCTCGCTTCCCTGAACGTAGAAAAAGAAAACTATACCCTCATCAGTACCCGCAATGAGACGGCGGAGATCGTGAGCCGCATCCAGAATGAGGAAGGCCTGACCTTTGAAGTGAGCGATCTGCCCGCGGACAGCCTGCGGGCACGCGCCAGCCGTGACAAATCTGTGATCGTATTAACTCTCTCTCCTGCAGTCCTCGAAAAAAACAGCGGAACCATTACCCTCGAAAGCGACCAGAACATCAGCCAGATCGTGGTAGGTCGCATCGAGCGGCGGGTAAAAGATGCGTCAGAAGCTTATAAACGCGAAAAAGCAGGCATCAGCGCCGAACAACTGGCTGCCAGCAAGCTGGAAATAGACACCCGCACCCAGCGCCTCTCCGGAAAGCAGGGCAGCGAAACCCTGGCTTTTATCATGGGCTACGTCATGTTTTTCCTGATGTACATGCTCGTGGCTGTGTATGGGTCTATGCTGATGCAGAGTGTGATTGAAGAAAAGAGCAGCCGCGTGGTGGAGGTAATGGTTTCTTCGCTGAAGCCCTTCCAGTTGCTGCTGGGGAAAATTCTGGCGATTTCTGCCGTTGCGCTGACGCAAATGGCGATCTGGGGCCTGAGCCTCGTCATTTTTCTGGGCGTGGCCAGCGTATTTCTCGTTGGCAAAATAGACCCTTCTACCCTTCAGCAGCCCGGTGTGGATGTGGCCGCACAGCAGAGCATGATACAGCAGGCCATGGTTCAGATCATTAACTTCAACTGGTTGCCGATCCTGCTTACCTTCCCGATCTATTTCCTCGGCGGATTTTTTATCTACGGCTCGCTGTTGGCGGCTGTTGGCTCCGCGGTGGACAATATTCAGGATGCGCAGCAGTTTACCTTCCCCATCATGCTGCCGCTGTTTATCACCATTGCGCTGATTAACAACATTGTACAGAATCCCAACAGCGGCATCTCCTGGGCTTTTTCCATGATCCCTTTCTTTTCTCCAATGGCCATGACTACGCGTTTAGCTATGTCTGAGGTACCCGTTTGGGAGGTTCTTCTCTCATTGGGACTGCTGATCGGTGGATTTCTGGGATGCGTGTGGCTGGCTGCGCGGATTTACCGCACAGGTATCCTGATGTATGGCAAAAAGCCGAAGTGGAGCGAGCTGATCCGCTGGGTAACGTACCGTCAGTAAGGG
>RDXT01000767.1 GCA_004292985.1 Bacteroidota bacterium | reverse complement strand
TTCCAGCACACTGAGGGGCTTGGGGTGAGATCCTTTGAGGATTCGGAGGATGTTGTATTGTTCGTGGGACAGATCGAAGGGGCGCAGGTGGCAGTTGATGTTGCTTTCGAGCCACCCTGCGGTAAACAAGGTGCTCAAAACGGCTTTCTGACGCGCGTTAACGAAGTTCTGGGTCTTTAGCTCTTGTTCGATCGTGGCCATGTTGCAATATTAATGTATAGACACTTAATGTGCAAACATTAGATTGCTTATCTCAAGTCTAAAACCCTCCAACCCCTGTCTCAGAGATCCAGCATCTCCAGAATACGGTTGAGATCCTCGGTCGAGTTAAAGGAAATCTGGATTTCGCCCTTGCCTGCGCTTCCCTGGCTGAGGCGCACCTTGTTGCCAAATTTATCTTCGAGCTGAGACGCAACTTTGTTGAGGTGCATCTGCTGCGGATTGGCGGCGGGAGCTTCGGCTTTGGGGGCGGTGCGTTTTTCCTTCACGGCTTTCAGCTCCTGCGCAAGCTGCTCGGTCTGGCGGACAGAGAGTTGCCGTGAGATCACCTCGCGCAGCAGGGTCTGCTGAAGCGTGGCGTCTATGCCGATCATCGTCTTGGCATGTCCTGTTGTAATATCGCCGATGCGGAGGGCCGCCTGCACATCTGCATTCAGGCGCAGCAGGGCCAGCGCATTGGTCACGGTAGTCCGTTTTTTACCTACTTTATCGCCCAGTTCCTCCTGTTTCAGACCCAGCTCGTCTATCATCCGCTGGTAAGAGAGGGCTACTTCGATGGGGTTAAGGTCCTCACGCTGAATGTTTTCGATCAGCGCCATTTCGAGCATTTGCTCGTCGTCGGCAGTGCGCACATAGGCGGGCACTTCCTGGAGGCCTGCGAGTTTGGCGGCGCGCATACGGCGCTCGCCGGAGATGAGTTGGTACTGCCGCTCCGACAACCTGCGCACCGTGATCGGCTGAATGATGCCATGCACCCGGATGGACTCCGACAGTTCTTTCAGCGCATCTTCATTAAACTCGGTGCGGGGCTGAAAGGGGTTCACCTCGATCTGGGAAAGAGGGATTTCCTGGATCAGGGGCTTGGTTTCGGGCAGATTGGAGGGCAATATGGAGCCGAGGCCCCGCCCCAGGGCTGGTTTTTTACTCATCTTACATTCCGCATTTGGGGGCTAAAGGTAGCATTTTATACAGAAAATGACCCGATACTCTCTCCGGCTATTTTTTTATGCCCCGGATTTTGCCTGCCCAGCGCTCCGCTACCTGGTTCAGGTCGGGCGAAAGGCCCAGCAGCAGCACAGGACCGATAAAGAGCAAGGTGACCACCGTACCCCGCACAAACATATCTGCCAGGGGAAAATCCACGCCGGGGACCAGCATACCCGCAAGCCAGGCCACAGCCCCGATCGCTACCGCCTTGACTGTGCGCTGGTCGAAGGGCTGCACCCCGAAACGGTAGTGCACATACCAGGTGCAGACAATGTTGTAGAGCACAATCGCGATGGTCGTGGCAATGGCCGCTCCGGTCTCTTTCAGCACCGGAATCAGGAAATAATTAAGGCTGATGGCCAGGGTTAGCAGGAAAATATTGGCATAGAGGTCAAATCGGTACCAGCGGGAATTGATGATGATATAGCGGTTGGCACCCGTGGCGAGGTTAATCAGCGCGCTGATGCCCAGCAAGACTGTAGCTTCATAGCCCGCTGCCTGGTCAGGCCAGACCTTGTACAAGGCCCCCAGGTTCACCCAGATGCCGATCAGCA
>RDXT01000658.1 GCA_004292985.1 Bacteroidota bacterium | reverse complement strand
TGTTCCCTGTTCCTTGTTCCCTGTCCCCTGTTCAACCTACTTATTTTTTACCTGTTTTCTGCACGGACGATTTGCTATTTTTGGCCTGATGAATAAGGTACTCTTTCGCATTGTCCTGCTCCTTTTTCTTTTCTGTGCAGCTCAGGGAGCTTTGGCGCAGACAGGTACGATTAAAGGCAAAATCGTTGACGGCGACAACAAACCCATTGCTGACGCGCTCGTGGCGGCTACGGGTACTTCGTACAATGCCCGCAGCGATGCGGAAGGGCTGTTTCGCCTGACACTTCCGGTGGGGCGCTATGCCTTGCGGGTGAGTCATCCTTCGTTTCAGGCGGCGGTAAAGGAACTGGAGGTCGTGGATGGCCGCACCTACGATATGCCCGTAAAACTGCTGCCTTTTGCCATTGGGGAAATTGAAATCATTGGGCAAAAAGACCCCAGCAGCATAGATGACCGCAGCGCCATGCTCATTTCGCCCATCCGGATGGACAAGGTGGCAGAAATGCCCGTGGTGGCCCCCAGTGTGGAGTCGCTCATGCGCACCATGCCTGGCGTAGCCTCCAACAACGAATTTTCGTCTCAGTATCAGGTGCGCGGGGGAAATTTTGACGAGAACCTGGTCTATGTCAATGGTATCGAAATTTACCGCCCCTTCCTTACCCGGAGCGGTCAGCAGGAGGGTCTGGGCTTTTCCAATCCGAGTATGGCGCAGAGCCTGGCCTTCAGTACAGGAGGCTTCGGGGCCATTTACGGCGATAAACTCTCCTCGGTGCTCGACATTACCTACCGCCAGCCACGCGGGTTCAGGGCCACAGTCGAGGCGGGCATCATCAGCACCAACCTGCATGCAGAAGGCATCACAAAAAACCGCAAAAACCCCAACCTGCCGGGACGCTTTACCTGGCTGATGGGTGCGCGGCGCTTTCAGATGGCATACCTGCTCAACAGCCTCAATACACGAGGGGACTACCGTCCCAGTTTTCTGGACTACCAGGGTATGTTTACCTTTACCCCCAGCAACCGCAACCATCCCGAGCGTATCCGCACGCGCAGCGACGGCAGCCTCGATACGGTCTATATTCCGAATGAAAAATACAAGCTCACTGCCTTCATTTCTACGACCCGCAACCGCTACCGCTTCGAGCCTACCGGCGCAGAAAGCACCATCGGCACCCTGACGGATCAGGTTTTCCGGATACGGACCGGATTTGAGGGACGCGAAATCACGGGCTATAACACCGGACTGGCGGCGCTGATGGGCGAATATAAACCCAGTACACGCCTGAGTTTTAATGCGATCCTGTCGGGATTCCGCACCGAAGAGTCCGAACTGATAGATGTGGAAGGCGGTTACCTGATTGGCGAAGTGAATACCAATTTTGGCAGCGACGAGTTTAATGAATCTGAATTTGACCTTGGCATTGGTTCGATCTTCCGCCATGCCCGCAATTACCTCACGGCCCAGGTACTGGCAGCGGAGGTCAATGGCAAATGGAGCTCTGACAATGACGTTACGCACCGGGTTCAGTTTGGTCTGAAGGTGCAGCAGCAATATTTTAATGATATATTAAAGGAGTATGCCCTGCTCGACTCTGCGGGCTATGTGGTGGATTCCACGGGCAAACAGGGACTCGATGAGTCTATCCGGGGCACATTTGCACTCGACAGCCGTTTTTACAAAGCCTATGTCCAGCACGACTGGCAAATAGGAGAGCGCGTGCTGCTCACCTATGGCGCGAGGCTGATCTACTACGACCTGAACCAGGAGCTGATGTTTAGCCCCAGAGGGCAGCTTCTGGTGAAACTGAAAGAAGAAAAAGACGGCGAAACCCGCCTGCGCCTGCGCTTTGCAGCAGGGATGTACCACCAGCCGCCCTTTTACCGCGAGTTTCGCCGCACAGATGGAAGTGTGAACCTCGAAGCCCTTGCGCAGCGCTCCCTGCACCTGATCACGGGCCTGGAATACCGTTTTATGGCCTGGAACCGCCCTTTTCACCTCTTTGCGGAGGGCTATTACAAACGACTCTACAATATCATCCCTTACGAAGTCGAAAACGTGCGGGTGCGCTACTACCCCGACCTGAGCGCCAAAGGTTATGCCTACGGACTCGACGCGCGGCTCAATGGCGAATTTATCCGGGGCATAGACTCCTGGGTGAGCATCGGTCTGCTGAAAACCAGCGAAGATGTGGCCGGAGACGAGCAGGGCTACGTTGCGCGTCCCAGCGATCAGCGCTTTTCCTTCGCCATGTATTTTCAGGATGAATTGCCGACCAATCCCACCTACAAAGTGCATGTAAACTATGTCTATGGCAGCGGTATGCGCTTCGGACCGCCCCGCACCCTGCCCCTGCGCACCTACTACACCTTCCCTTCCTATCACCGGGTGGATATTGGCTTCAGCAAGATGATTACTTTTAAGTCGGCGGGTGAACTTCAAAACCACCACGGCATCGAGTCTATCTGGGCCACAGTAGAAATATACAACCTGCTCCAGCGCGAAAATACCGTCAGCTATACCTGGATCAAAGATTTGCAAAACAGACGATTTGCGGTGCCGAACTATCTTTCTGCCCGGTTAATCAATGTGCGGGTAGTGTTTAAATTCCGTTGATGAACGATTTCTTTCCGATTGAACAAAACATTTCTTTGAGTCTTGAATTTGTATGAACTTAGCAGCGTTGTGAAAATCATACTGATAGAAGACAATCCGGGAGATGTTCGGCTGATCCAGGAGATGCTGGGCCAAAATGGCCTCAGTGACATTCATCTGCACGTATTTACCCACGGCAAAGCAGCCTGGGAATATATGGAAGTGCTGGCCATCCGGATGGAGGAGGCGCTTCCAGATCTGGTACTGCTGGACCTGCACCTGCCCGGCCGCGACGGCATCGAAATTCTGCATCACATCCGGGAGTACAAGCGCTTCCAGACCCTGCCTGTCGTAGTGATTTCCAGTTCTCCCCTCGACGAAAACATTCAGCAGGCCTACCTCAACGGTGCCAACTGCTACCTCATAAAACCGATGGATCTGCCTGAGTATGAGCATATCCTGATTCACTGCATTCACTTTTTCACCCGGAAACGCTGAGTGCCCAGTCCCTACCCTGCTCATGACTGCATACGATGTTCTCCGCATACCCGACTACCGCAACTATCTGATCGCCCGGACCCTGACGACCCTGGGAATCAACATGCTGGGCACCACCGTCGGCTGGCAGATATATGAAATCACCCAGGATACGCTTTCGCTGGGCCTGATCGGCCTTGCAGAGTTTCTGCCCTTTTTGCTGCTGACCCTGGTGGGCGGATACATTGCCGATTTGTTCGACCGCCGCAGCATTATGATTACCTGCATTGCACTCTACAGCCTGTGTGCTGCCAGTCTTTTTTATATCAGCTGGAATACGAGCCTTGTGCTGGACACCTACGGTGCGACTCCGATCTATTTTATCATTGGCCTCACAGGCCTCATCCGGGGCTTTCTCAGCCCGGCACAGACCGCTTTTGCGGCCCAACTGATCCCGGCGCCGATGCTCACCAGCGCCATCACCTGGAGCACCATGAGCTGGCACCTCTCCTCGATTGGCGGACCTGCCATCGGAGGCCTTCTCTGCGCCTTCAACAAAAGTGCCTGGCCCAGCTATGCCATTACTTCTGTGCTGGCCGTAGCCGGATTTATGTTTATCCTGCTGATTTCCAGCAAACACGTCGCCCGGCAAGACTCCTCTGCGCCCCGTGAGCCCTTTTTTGCCGCTGTGCGCACAGGCCTGCGCTTTGTCTTCAGCAACCAGGTGATCCTGGGAGGGCTGGCCCTGGATATGTTTGCGGTGCTCTTTGGCGGAGCCGTAGCCTTGCTGCCTGCCTTTGCCAAAGACGTATTGCATGTGGGACCTGAGGGATTTGGGGCCTTGCGTGCCGCACCTGCCGTGGGCGCGCTGGTGATGGCCTGGATTCTGGCCTATCGCCCGCCTGCACAAAAAGCCGGGCTTTTCCTGATGCTCTCCGTCGCCGGATTTGGGGTGTGTACCCTGCTTTTTGCTATCTCTACCCACTTCTGGTTTTCGCTCCTCATGCTCGCAGGCACCGGATTTTTCGACAACGTGAGCATGGTCGTGCGGGGGACCATCATCCAGAAATTTACCCCCAACGAAATGCGGGGCCGCGTCTCTGCTGTGAATTCTCTATTTATCGGCTCATCAAATGAACTCGGGGCATTTGAGTCCGGCTTTGCTGCCAGACTCATGGGACTGGTGCCCTCTGTCATTTTTGGCGGCGCCATGACCCTGGTGGTGGTAGCAACTACCTGGTGGAAAGCGCCCAAACTCAGGGACCTGGACCTGCGCTGAGCACAGAACATTTTCTGATTAGTTCGCTTCGCCCCGCATCTGCCGGTCTATCAGGGCAAGCCCCTGCTCAAACGCATGCGGACGAAACTCCAGTTCTGTCTGCGCTTTCAGAATGACAAAACCGGTTACAGGAGGGCGCATAGCAGGCTGCCGGAACATCGTGCTGTCCACAGGCTCGATCAGCGCTTCGTCGAGTTTCCAGAAGCGGGCCGTGCGCTGGGCAAGTTCGAGAATTGTCATCTGCTCGGCACCGGATATATGGTAAATGCCCTTCGCATTGCGCATAACTGCACTCACAGAGGCCTGGGCCAGGTCTTCAGCCAGCGTGGGGCAGCGCAACTGGTCCTTCACAACTTTAATATTCTTTTTCTCCTCCAGCGAATCCTTTACCCACAGCACAATATTGGTTCGTGACAGAGAAGGCGTAAACCCATAAACCAGAATCGTGCGCAGAATCGAGGCATGAATCCCGCTTTCCATCACCGCCTGCTCGGCCTTTAGTTTGGATAAGCCATAATAATTGACAGGGCCGGTAGGATCGTTTTCTTTGTAAGGGCCTGATTTACCGTCAAATACAAAGTCGGTAGAGATGTGTACCAGGCGAGTGTTTTGCTCCTTGCAAAGCGCGCAGAGGTATTTTACCGCCTCCACATTTACCGCATCGCACTCTTCGCGGTGGTCTTCGCAGTAATCTACCAGCGTCACAGCAGCTGTGTGAATCACATCTGTGGGCTGAAACTCCCGGAAAACCTCTCCAAAAGCTTTTGGGTCGGTAATGTCCACCGAAACGTAGGTATATCCCTGCCGGAGCGGGTGGCGGTTTACGCCCCGGCCTGTAGCGAGGAGTTGTAAGCCGGCGCGGCCTGCGACCAGATTGATGACCTTCTGGCCCATCAGGCCATTACTGCCTGTAAGTAGAATCCGCCTTTGCATCATATATCTATTTCGGCCCGAAGTTGGAGAAAGTCTTTGGCATGGGCAATATTAATTCGTTCAGGGGCCTTTTCTACACGCTCAATGCCTGTCGGCGGCAAACCGAAGGCGTTCCCCCCGAACGGCATCATCTATTTGTCCCTGGTGATAGACCACCCGGCCGCTGACGATCGTTGTTTCCACCTTCGAGCGGAACGTTTGTCCTTCGAAGGGAGACCAGCCGCATTTGTAGCGCAGATTCGCGGGGTTTACCTGCCAGGGGGCATCCGGGTCCACCAGTACAAGGTCGGCATGGTAGCCTTCGCGGATATAACCTCTGTTTTTCAGGCGAAAACACTGGGCGGGGGCATGGCACATTTTTTCCACGACAAAAGGCACAGACCAGAGGCCCTGGCTGGCAAGTTCGAGCATCGCCACCAGCGAATGCTGCACCAGCGGTCCTCCGGAAGGTGCCTGGAGGTAAGGAGCTGCTTTTTCTTCGGACGTATGCGGTGCGTGGTCCGTAGCCACAATGTCGAGACGGCCTTCTATGAGCGCCTGCCGGATCGCGGCCCGGTCCTCAGCGCTTTTTACCGCAGGGTTCCATTTGATGCGGTTGCCAAGACGGGCATAGTCTTCGTCCGAAAACCAGAGATGGTGAATACAGGCCTCGGAAGTAATTCTTTTTTGAAGGAGAGGTAGCTGATTATCAAATAGTTCCAGTTCTATGGCCGTAGAAATGTGCAGCACATGCAGGCGGGCACCGTGCCTGCGGGCCAGGTCTACCGCCAGGGACGAAGACTGGTAGCAGGCCTCTGCCGAGCGGATCAAGGGGTGACATTCCACCGGAATATCTTCGCCATACTGCTCCCGGAAGCGCGCAAGATTGGCCTTAATCGTCTCTTCCTGCTCGCAATGGGTCGCAATCAGCAAAGGAGAGCGAGAAAACAGCTGCTCCAGCGTACCGGGATTGTCCACCAGCATATTTCCGGTCGAAGACCCCATAAACACCTTTATCCCGCAGACCGCCTCGGCATCTGTTTTGAGTACCTCCTCCAGATTATCATTCGAGGCACCCATAAAAAAGGAGTAGTTCGCCGCCGAAACCTCTGCTGCCCGGCGGTATTTCGCCTCCAGAAGCTCCTGTGTGAGCGTTTGGGGCTGCGTATTGGGCATTTCCATGTAGGACGTCACCCCTCCGGCCACCGCAGCGCGGGACTCTGTGTAGAGGTCGCCCTTATGCGTGAGGCCCGGCTCCCGGAAGTGCACCTGGTCATCTATCACCCCCGGCATCAGCCATTTGCCGCGGGCATCGAGGGTCGTATCTGCAATGAGCCCAAGATCAGCGCCGATCCGGTAAATGATCCCATCCCGGACGAACACATCCGCCTCGCGGATGACTCCTTCATTGACTATTTGCGCATGACGGATCAGGATGCTGGACATAGAAATAAAATTAGGTAAATTTCAGGCTTCG
>RDXT01000766.1 GCA_004292985.1 Bacteroidota bacterium | reverse complement strand
CGGAGGAGGTTCGCAGCCGTGCGCAGCGTCCGCGTTCCCGCAAGCCGCTTTCTGAGGTGGTGTTTGAGGGGCAGTTTGGTCAGGCGGCGTTTGAGGGGTGAAGGGTCGCTTCGGCAAGGAGAGTCGCTTCGGGTCGGAGACCACTCGCGAGCGAAGCAGGGGGGCTATTAATTAAAAAAGGCAGACTCTATGGCCTGCCTTTTTGATGGAGATATCAACTCTTTTACATAGGCTTTTTATCTGCCTGAAACAGGATCTGAGTGATCGAAAAGAGCATCTGCGTGCCGTCTGTATTCGGATTTTTGCACACGAGGTACAGGTCTTTTTTGCCGGAAACAGGCTTGAGGGGCAGCAGAGCGAGGTCCGGACTAAAAGGCCCGCTGGAGGCCGGTGCCGGACCTTTGGCTACAATGGGCGCTGAGGTTCCGATCAGTTCACCCGTTGGGGAGCCGAGGCGCGCCTCGATGCTGCCTCCCACCATGCCAAAGGCTGCCGGAGCGTTGGCGGCAATCCGCAGCATGCCGATGCCGGAGAGGTCCACGTCCTCAAAGACCAGATACGCGCCATCTTTGCGGGCGATCACAAGCTCTATTCCCTGGTCGGGCAGGCTGATTTTTTGCATTTCTGCCATTTCATCGGCTGACGCTGCTCCAAGGCTGGCGTTGCGCAGCATGAGCACTTGCTCTGTCCGGCTTCCCGGCAGGCCATTGGCGCCTTTGTCCTGGTACGAGGCGCGGATCAGGAATACGCCCTGGTCGCTTTGCCCTTTGGGAATGGCGGTGCCATAGCTGCCACGGATGGGCAGAGAAGCGGCTGCTTTTTGCGAAACGCTGAGGATATAGCCCACCATCGAGGCGATGTCTTTATCGGGCAGGCTGGGGTGCGCGGCCATCGCTACTTCGCCCCAAACGCCACTGCCTCCATTTTTCACCTTTTGGGCCAGCAGAGCTGCTGCCTTGGGGTCGCCTGCGTACTTGTTGGAAATGTCGGTGTAGCTCGGTCCGATGGATTTGGTAGCTAAGGCATGGCATGATTTACAATCGCTGTTTTCTATCAGTGTTTTGCCTGCAGAGGTAGCCGATAGCTCGTCGCTGTATTTGTGGCCCTGTACGATCATCGCTTTGTCGTAGCCTTCGGGCAGGTAATCGATCGAGACGCTGACCGCATCAGGCGAGATACCGCCATTGGCCAGGCTTCCGTCTTCTTTGTCGGTAACGCGGACTTCGTAGTCAAATGTTCCTCCCGGAAAGAAGAAGGCACCATTGCCCTGGGTAATAACGATTTCCACCACCGGCGGCTCATTTCCGGCCTGTACTTCCAGCGTCGAAGTAGATTCTCCGCCTTTGCCATCGCTAACGCTAAGCTCCACCTGGTAAATGCCTGCCTTATCGAAGGTCATATCCATGTCAGGGGTATCAAAGCGCTTCACTTCTTTGCCTTCTGAGCGCACAACCCAGGTGTATTTCAGGACATCCCGGTCGTTGTCGAGGGTACCGGCTGAGGAAAAATGCGAGGTAAAGGGCGTAGCGCCTTTCAGCTTGTCAGCAGATGCCTGCACCACCGGATTGCGGTTGCCTGCGTTGTACTCGATGCGCACCAGGCGGGCGTCGTCGTTGCCCTGAAACCATCCTGTACCGTATTCGAGTATATAGAGGTCGCCGTTTTTCGCAAATTCCATGTCGGTGGGATTGGAAAATTTGTGGCTGCCCATAAAAGGCTCCATCGACTGGTAGTCTCCGGCTTCGTTCATGGTCACGGCCAT
>RDXT01000657.1 GCA_004292985.1 Bacteroidota bacterium | reverse complement strand
AGCCTTCATGCCTGGATACTGACCATTCTGACGCTGCTCCAGGTGTTTATGGGTACCAAAGTCCGGGAGCAGATAGATGCGATAGCGCTGCAAACGACCGACCGCAGCCAGTGGATAGACCTGCTGAGCGGCATATACAAGACCCACAGCCTGTTTTATTATGTGCTGGCACTGCTGCTGGTGTGGCTGGCTTTCCGGCTTCAGCCTGCGCTGGCAGATAACAAACGCATAGCCCGCTGTATGATCGGGGCGCTGCTGCTGCTGGGAGCGGAGGTCGCACTCGGACTTACGATGCATCATTTGCAGGTGCCTGCTTTTGCTCAGCCTTTGCATTTGTTGGGCGCAACACTGTTATTTGCAGTGGAGTTTTTGCTTGCAGGAATGTTGGGCATGGGCGCTGTCCGCTATGTCCGTTCTGAAAACGTTGATACACCAAAATAACTGAAGCGCAGAAGATGGCCGTAAACAACAGCGAAAAAGTCAGTTCAGGGAGTGAAAATCTCTTCCTGGCGAAAGTGCGCGCTCTGGCAGAACTGCTGAAGCACCGGCTTTCGATGCTGGTATCTCTTACGGCGATCTTCGGATATGCAGTGGCAGCGGGCCGCGAGGTTCGTTTCTGGGACCTGCTGCTGGTAGGACTGGGGGGAATGCTGGTCACCGGCGCATCGAATGTACTGAACCAGGTATTTGAAAAAGAGCATGACCTGGTGATGAAGCGCACCGCAACCCGGCCCATGCCTACGGGCCGTGTGAGCACCAAAGAAGCGCTGGTATATGCGATGCTTCTGATGATTGCCGGGACTTCGATCCTGGGGAGCTTTAACCTGCCGACTGCCCTGCTGGGCATTATCAGTATGCTGCTCTATGCCTTTGTATATACGCCGATGAAGCGTATTTCGCCGTTTTGTGTGCTGGTGGGCGCCATCCCTGGTGCCCTTCCTCCGCTGATCGGCTGGGTAGCTTTTACGGGCAGCATTGACAATGGCGGCCTGATCCTGTTTGCCTTTCAGTTTTTCTGGCAATTTCCGCACTTCTGGGCCATCGCCTGGCAGCTCGACGAGGACTATCGTCTGGCGGGCTTCCGGATGCTGCCTACGGACGAAGGGCGTGGCACTTTCAGCGCCCGCATGATCCTGGTATATGCTTTTTCGCTGATTCCCCTTTCATTTTTCCCTTATCAGGCCGGGATGGTGAATGTATGGGGTATGGGCCTGCTGATGCTGCTGGGGATGATGTTTACCTGGCCTGCTTTCCGGCTTTTCCGCACGATGGACAACCGTTTTGCGCGTCAGGTGATGTTTGCATCCTTTATCTATCTGCCCCTGAGCCAGCTTGTATTGCTGTTTACTTAATTAACATCGCTTTTTGCAATGAGTTCTCTATCCTGGGAAATGGACCAACGTAACTACATCATCCATCCGCATAAATTTGCCCTCTGGCTGTTTATCCTCACCGTCATCATGATTTTTGGGGGTCTGACGAGTGCATATATTGTGCAGCGGGGTTTTCTGAAACCGGAGCAGCAGATCATTTTTGACTTGCCGCCTATCCTCTGGACCAACCTGGCGGTGATCCTGGGAAGCAGTGTCACTATGCAGTTTGCCGTATGGGCTGCGCGCCGCAACGATTCACAAAAAGCCATTGCAGGCCTGATCCTGACCTTTGTCCTGGGACTTGTGTTTTTGTACGGGCAGTTTAACGGCTGGAACCAGATGGTAGCAAGTGGTCTTCCAATGGTGGACCGCCGCCGCTTAGACAATGCCGTGTCGTTCTTTTACATTTTTACGGGTCTGCACGGCCTGCACATCGTCGCAGCGCTGATCGTGCTGCTGACAGCAATGGCCAACACGGCGATGAACCGCTTCCGGCCCGGACGCAAGCAACTCACCTACGAACTGACCGCAATCTTCTGGCATTTTCTGGGATTGCTCTGGATATATCTGTTCATTTTCCTGAAATTTACCCAGCGCTAAGCCCTGATTAAGAAACACGTAAGAAGCTACGGTTTTTTAACGCAGAGAAAAGTTGCAACTGGAAAGAGAATTCTTATTTTTGCCTCATATTTACCATTCAACCTGATCCTTCATGTCCGACGTATCGGTAGATCCCAAAGCACTCGTCGAAGGCGAACGCCCGGCGTTTAATGCCAGCTACGGGAAGCTGATGATGTGGTTTTTCCTCGTATCAGACGCTTTCACGTTTTCTGCTCTGCTCATTACCTATGGCTCACTGCGCGTTCGTACCGTCGCAGAAGGCTTTTCCTGGGCTAACCCGGAGAAGGTATTTACCCATACGCCCATTTTGTACGATGTGTTTCACATTGAAGCACCGCTGGTGTTCGTGGGTCTGATGACATTCATCCTGATCCTTTCGAGCGTGACGATGGTACTTGCCGTAGAAGCAGGCCACCGCAAGTCGCAGCGCGAAGTCTCCAAGTGGGTCGCTTATACCATTGTCGGCGGTATTGCTTTCCTTTCCTGCCAGGCATATGAGTGGTATCACTTCATCGAAGGTTCACATCACGGAGCCTACATGCTCGAAGCGGGCGCACTCGATGGGATGAATGTTCCCGGTGTGAAGCAGGGTGCAGCCGTTAAGGTATTTCCGGTGAAAGATGCTGCCGGTGAAGTAGTGGAACTGCGTCTGACCAGCGGTGTGCCAATCCAGAACAAGGCCGTTGCACAAAAGCTGATTGCCAATGCAGAGCATACAGAAGGTGGTGCCAACCTCCGCGCAAATGAGTACGGCCCCCCCGCTTTCGCTGACCTTTTCTTCTTTGTAACCGGTTTCCACGGCACGCACGTAGCTTCCGGCGTATTGTTGCTGATTATTTTGCAGGTGAATGTGAACAAAGGCACCTACGAACGGCGCGGACACTATGAGATGACAGAAAAGATCGGCCTTTACTGGCACTTTGTGGACCTCGTCTGGGTATTCGTATTTACATTTTTCTATCTGGTCTGATTTTTCAAGGCACCTTCAATCTACAACGGTTATGGCAACAAACGACGGCGCTGAAGCAAGAAAAGAAATATTCCGCACCACCGGCATTCTGGCAGGTCTTACTGCATTTGAATTCCTCCTGGCGGGCATCAAAGGTTCTATTCCCGGATGGACAGGCCTGAGCGAAGAAACTGTGCGCCTGCTGGTGCTGGTGACTTTTGTGGTTCTGACCATTTTTAAAGCCTTTTATATTGTGGCTTATTTTATGCACCTGAAGCATGAAGTCCGCCGCCTGGCCTTTACCATCGTGCTGCCCTTCCTGTTTATCATCTGGCTGATTATCGGCCTGCTCTCCGAAGGCGGTTATTATGGCAAAAGCACCAAACAAATGTCTGTCCGGTCTGTTAATCATGTAGAAAGCTCTATTGCTTAAACATGACAACGACAATTGGAAACTGGGGTAAAGTAGTTATCATCCTGTTATTTATCGCTCCGCTGGCCTTTTATTTCGGAGCAAGAACCTTTACCCACCCGATATTTAAACCGTTTCCATATGCCTATACGGTAACAGAAAGCGGGGATTCGGTCAAGCGCCGGATGCCTGCTTTTCAGTTTGTAACGCTGGACGGAGACACCCTGACGAATGCGGATCTGAGTGGAAAAATCTGCTATTACCATCTGTTTTCGCTTCAGGATACCCTTGCGCTGAAAATTGCGCAGTTTCACCTCAAAAGTTTTTACGACAACCTGGAGTGGGAGAAATACGATGGGATCCGTCTTATTTCGATCAGCACCGGGGGCGACAGCCTGAGTGCGCTCAAGGCATTTGCTGAAAACCGGGGGGTGGACAGCCGTCGCTGGATGGTCGTCACCGCCGATGCCCCGACGCTCCTTTCGATCGGCGAAAGCCTCCGGCTTCCGGAGTTTGCGGGTAAGACCCTCGATAACATTCCCCACCGCAGCGACAGCATTGCCCTGGCAGACAAAGAAGGCTGGGTTAGAAAATATTACGCTGCGCTCGACTTTGGCTCGATCAAGAAGTTTTCGGAAGATTTCCGCTCCTTTGTGATCCTGGAATACCCGGAAGATATTGGCCGGAGAAAACCTTAATTCATCCGTTTAGTTAAGCAGGTATGTCAGAGCTGAGTAATATACCTTCCCGCAATTATACCCCCTACATCTGGGCGGTGTCTATTATTATTCCGGTAGTGGTGGCGATTCTTATTACGCCGGGCCTTTTCCCGCCGCCACAGCTTCCCTTCGATACGAAGATACTCCCGCTGATCAATGCCTTTATCAACTCTGCGGTGTCTGTGCTGCTCGTTACTGGCTATGTGCTGATCCGCCGGAAGCAGCAACGCCTTCACCGGATCGCGATGCTCTCTGCATACATCCTTTCCGCGCTGTTTTTGCTGGTCTATGTAACCTACCACCTTTCGGCAGAAGAAACCCGCTGGTGTGAGCTAAGCCCGGTGCCGAGAGGCCTGTATCTGGCCTTGCTGGTGTCGCACATTGTGCTGTCGGTGAGCATTGTGCCGCTGGCGACCTTTTCGATCTACCACTCGCTGAGTGGCCGCTATGAGAAGCACAAAAAGCTGGCCCGGATCACCTTCCCGCTCTGGCTCTACGTCGCCGTTACCGGCGTACTTGTATATCTGTTCATTTCACCCTGTTATTAAACCGCTATGAGAAAGATTGCGATCTATGCTGCCGCTCTGTTTCTCTTTTGCATCACAACTGCCGGCCAGGTGTGGGCGCAATGCTCGCAATGTAAGGCTGCGGCAGGCACAGAAAGCAGCGATGGAAACCTCAGTGTCGGCGCCACGTTGAATGCGGGCGTATTGTACCTGCTGGCGCTGCCTGTATTTTTGCCACTGATTGTCGGGGGGCTGCTCTGGTGGAAACACCGCCAGAACCAGCGGGAGGCTGCTGCGCAAGGCAGGGCCTGAGGGGGTGATAAAAGTCATCAGGATAGTTCGAGAAATGAAATAAGCTGCGTACGTATGCAATTAAGCGTGCACTTACGTCGCTATATATTCATGTAGCAACTCAAATTACCCTTTTAATTCTTTACACCTTATGAGAAAGCGTACCCTATCAGGTTTGTTTGCTCTTGCTTTGTGGCTGACACTGATGCCCCTTGTGCAAGCGCAGGAACTCATTAAGCAGCGTATTTCGACCAATGGAACCATTTACAGCCTTTTGCGCCGGGGAGACTCCACATTTGTTGGAGGGAACTTCTACGAAGCAGGCTATTATTCGAGCCGTGTGGCCCTGACCAGCCCGACCAATGACTTTCCGGACTCCGGTTTCCCGATGACCAACGGAGAGATCAACGATATAGAGCCGGATGGTGCAGGTGGATGGTATCTTGGCGGAAGTTTTTCGCAGGTGAATGGACAGACGCTCCGTTATCTGGCTCACATACTCCCGGACAAGAGCGTGGACCCCAACTTTAACCCCAATCCCAACTCTACTGTATATACCCTGCTCCGGAGAGCGGACTCCCTGTATGTAGGCGGCAGCTTTACCGAAATTGCCGGGCAGGCGATACCGTATGCAGCCCAGCTGAGGCTCTCCAGCGCCGGGCAGGCAGGCAGTTGGCAGCCCAATCCCAACGGAGCCGTATATTCACTGGCCTATGGCCCGGGTAATTCGATCTATGTAGGAGGGAGTTTCACCAGAATCGCCGGAAAAAACCAGCGCTACTTTGCCGAACTGGATGCAGTAGCAGACTCGCTGATCTCCAATATTTCGGTGAACTCCACCGTGTATGACATTCTGGCTACCGGGAATGAGGCGTATCTCGGAGGCAACTTCAGCGAAGCCGGGCACTACTCCGGCAGGGCTGCCCTGGTAGGCAAGTCCAGCGACTTTCCCGACAACCGTTTTCCGGAGTTTAACAGCACTGTGGAGCGGGTAATAAGCGATGGAAATGGCGGATGGTATGTCAGCGGCAGTTTTAATACCGTAAATGGCCAGCAGCAGCGCAACATTGCCCATATTCTGAGCGATTTCAGCGTTGATCCTGCCTTTAACCCGGATCCCAATGGGGTGATCTATGCGATGCACAAGTCGGGCAACCTGCTCTATGTCGGGGGTGGATTTACCCAGATCGGCGGGCAGGGCATTCCCTATGCGGCAGTGATTGACCTGAGCAATAATACGGTGCAGAATAGCTGGCAGCCGCAACCCTCCTCTTCGGTGTACAGCATTTTCCGGGACGACAGCCTGGTGTTTCTGGGTGGCTCCTTTACCAGTCTGGGCGGGAAACGTCAGCGCTATTTTGGCAAAGTTTCTGCCGCTACAGGTGCTCTGCGGCCTACCATGTCGCTTAACAGTACCGTGTATTCAATGGATATCGGCAATGGCCTTGTGTATCTGGGAGGTGGCTTCAGCGAAGGCGGATATTATGCTCCATATGCAGGTCTGGTCAGCACCAGCAACTCAGATGTGCCCGATGTGAACTTCCCGGCTACCAACTCTACCGTTTATGCCGTGATTCCGGATGGAAACGGAGGCTGGTACCTGGGAGGTTCCTTCACTACGGTTGGCGGGCAGAGCATATCCCGTCTGGCGCACATCCTGGCAGATAAAACCGTGGATATTGCGTTTAATCCTTCTCCCAACTCTACCGTAAATGCACTTCTGCTCTCAGGGGGTGTTCTCTATGCAGGGGGAGCGTTTACGCAGATTGGCGGCCAAAGTGTGGGCCGGGTTGCAGCACTCGATGCCAGCAACGGGCAGATCCTTTCCGGCTGGCTGGCTGCACTGCCGGTGGCCGACAACACCGTAGAAGCC
>RDXT01000765.1 GCA_004292985.1 Bacteroidota bacterium | reverse complement strand
ATTCCCCCCATTAGGAATCTTTTCCTAAACTTTAGAAACTCTTTTCTAATCATCGCCCGTATTGTATATTTGTCATAGGTGTATTTCTGTATCTGAACACACCTACCCTTTTCAGCTACTCTACTTCTTCTAACATGGCCTTTGCAAAATCCAACCGCATGCCCGTAGGTGCGCTCCAGTGTGAAAACACCACCATGCACCTACTCAAAGCCAATGACTATGTGGCCCAGGGTATCCGAAGCAAAATGCAGCAGCAGGGAACCCTGCTCATCAATATCACTTCTTCTGCCGGAAGTGGCAAAACCTCGCTGATGCAGGAAACGGCCCGCCGCCTCAAGGACAAGATCAAGATGGCGGTGCTGGTGGGCGACCTGGAGACGGAGCGCGATGCGGTGCGCATCCGTGAGGCGGGCATCCCCTCGCTCCAGATCGTAACCAATGGCGTCTGCCACCTCGAAGCGCAGATGATCCAGCAAGCGTTCGGGCATATTGCCGTAGAAGGACTCGATCTGCTGTTTATCGAAAACGTGGGAAATCTGGTTTGTCCGGCGGCGTTTGACCTGGGCGAAGACTACCGCGTAACCCTGCTGGCCTCGACCGAAGGCGACGACAAGCCCAAAAAATACCCCCGCATGTTCCTCACCAGCGAACTGATGCTGGTTTCGAAGGCCGACCTTCTGCCCTATCTGCCCTTTTCGGTTGAAGCTGCGGTGAAAGATGCCCGCGAGGTAAATCCGGAGATCGAAGCGCTGACGATATCGAGCCTCAATGGCGAAGGGATGGATGCCTGGTGCAACTGGCTCCTCGAACGCATCGCTGCCAAAAAAGCCGAAACCCTGGCAATGCCCGCACAGGCATGACCTGGCACATTCACATCAGGGGACAGGTACAGGGAGTGGGATTCCGGCCTTTTGTATGGCGACTGGCAACAGAACAACAGTTGACAGGCTGGGTAAACAATGCTGCCGATGGTCTGCATATCGAGATCGAAGCCGATGCCGCGCAGGCCCGCCACTTCCTCGGACAGGTGCTTATGAAAGCGCCTGCGCAGGCACATATTACTCACTCATCTCTCACAGAAACGGCACCCGGACACTACCAGGG
The DNA here is from genome assembly GCA_004292985.1 of Bacteroidota bacterium. Lineage (GTDB taxonomy): Bacteria > Bacteroidota > Bacteroidia > J057 > J057 > RDXT01. The sequence goes on along the minus strand of RDXT01000765.1, from coordinate 661 downwards.
CTTCCAAATTGTACACAGCGACACGGGATTTGCCCCCGAACTCCTGATTACGCCTGACTTTGCGCTCTGTAAAGACTGCCGGACCGAACTTTATACGATAGATAATCCCCGTTTTCACTATCCTTTTATCACCTGCACCAGTTGCGGGCCGCGCTTTTCGATCAGCACGCAGTTGCCCTACGACCGTGAGCGCACCAGTATGGCTGCCTTCCGGATGTGTACCCGCTGCGAGGACGAATATCGGTCCGTGAGCGACCGCCGTTTTTTCTCCCAGACGAACAGTTGTCCAGACTGCGGCATCTCCCTGAAATTGTATTTCTCCGGCGAGAAGCAGGAGTCAGGCTATGCGCAACTAATCCAGCAGTCGGCGGAGTTGCTGCGCCAGGGCCTGATTCTGGCCCTCAAAGGCATTGGCGGCTTCCTGCTGCTCTGCGATGCCACCTCTGCCGAGGCTATCTCTACCCTTCGGCGGCGCAAAAACAGGCCCTCCAAACCGCTGGCAGTGCTGTATCCCAGCGTAGAGGCCATCGCAGGCGACGCAGAAACCGACCCGGCCAGCCTCCGCCTGCTGGAGGGCAGCGCTGCGCCGCTTGTGTTGCTGCCTTTGAAAGAAAAAACAGCCTCCGGCATCTGCACAGAATTGCTGGCACCCGGTCTCGAC
>RDXT01000764.1 GCA_004292985.1 Bacteroidota bacterium | reverse complement strand
CCTCCGCGCTCCAGCAGGATCACGGGTGTGTCAGGATTCTGCCCGGCGCAGGTAATCGCTGCAAAAAATCCGGCAGCGCCGCCGCCAATGATGTAGGTAGAAATAGTCTGGCTTGCTTAAAAGATGGACATCAGGCGCCGTCGCCTTTGATCAGAAATTCCATACCGTCGAGTGCCTGGGTCAGCGGAAGCTGGCAGGAAAGGCGGCTCTGCGGGGTGTAATTGGGGAGGGTATCCAGCATGAAAACTTCGTCATCCTCAGGGCTGTGAAGTTTTTCAAGACCTTTTTGCACCTGGATATGGCAGGTACCGCAACCAGCAATGCCTCCGCAAACTGCGGCAATGTCCATGTGATGCTCGACAAGCAGCTCCATCAGGCTGGAAGTGGGGTTTTCTTCGACCTGAAGGCTGTGCGCTTTGCCGTCTGTATTGGTGAAATGAAGCGTGATCATGAAGGGTAAATGATGGGGGTAAATAAAAAACGGGACTCAGAAGCCGGAGATGCCCGTGACAGTGGTGTATTTTAAGGTAACTTTTTTGCCGCCATTCATATAGGCATAGGCGCTGTGGGCCATAAGGGCTGCCTCATGAAAGCCGCAAAGGATCAGTTTCAGTTTGCCGGGGTAGGTATTGATGTCGCCGATGGCATATACGCCGGGGATATTGGTCGAATAGTCGCGGGTATCCACCTCGATGGCGCGTTTGTCAATGTTGAGGCCCCAGGTTTCGATGGGACCCAGCTTGGGGCTAAGGCCAAAAAGCACAACCAGCGCATCGGTTTCGAGGCGGGTAGGACTGCCCTCCAGCCCGCTGATGTCCACGTACTGAAGGGAACCTTCTCCGCCCACACCACTGAGGGTACTGCTGAGGAAAAGGCGTATTTTACCCTGTTCTGCCAGGGCAAGCACCTTGTTTCCGGTGTCTGGTGCACCCCGGAAGTCCTCGCGGCGGTGGATCAGCGAGAGCTCGCCCGCAATATCAGCCAGATATACAGCCCAGTCGAGCGCAGAGTCGCCTCCGCCTGCAATGACCACCCGTTTTCCCCGGTATTTTTCAGGATCGCGCACCATATAGTCAAGTCCGTGGCGCTCATAGGCCTCGATGTCCGGCAGTTCAGGCTTTCGCGGCTCAAAACAGCCCAGTCCGCCTGCGATGACTACCGCTTTGGCGGCTACTGTGGTCCCTTCGCTGGTCGTGATCAGAAAGTCGGCTTCGCCGCGTTTTTCCAGGGTTTCCACCCGTTCACCCAGGGTAAAGGTCGGATGAAAAGGAGCAATCTGTTTTTCCAGCTCCGTAATGAGGTCTGCCGCCCGGATCGAAGGGTATCCCGGAATATCGTAGATCGGCTTTTGCGGATATACCTCGGAGAGTTGTCCGCCCGTCTGCGGCAGCGCATCAATGAGATGGCAGCGCAGATTCAGCAGACCCGCCTCAAATACAGCGAAAAGCCCCACGGGGCCCGCGCCGATGATGCAGATGTCGGTTTCAATCATTTCACGTGAGTAATGGCCTCAGCCTGATAAACGCGCTGCAAAAGTAAAGGTTTTAATTGGATTCCTTCAGCGCTCCCCACAGCACTTCGACCGGATGCAGTGCCTTGCGCCCGGTGCCATCGGCGATCTGGTGGCGGCAACTGGTGCCGGGTGCCGCAATCAGGGTGTCTTCGCTGGCGCTGCGCACAGCCGGGAAAAGCACCAGCTCGCCTACCTGCATGGAAAGGTCGTAGTGCTCAGCCTCATAGCCGAAAGAGCCTGCCATGCCGCAGCAGCCGCTGGG
>RDXT01000763.1 GCA_004292985.1 Bacteroidota bacterium | reverse complement strand
CGTCGTCGTCGAGATAAGCGCCCACGGCGAGTTCGGGCAGGCTGTCGCCATCGAGATCGCCGAGGCAGGCCAGTGAGCTTCCCCAGCGCACATCGGCACTCAGTTTCCGCTCAAATCCCTGCTGCCCGCCCGGCACAATTTTGAGAAAAGACTTCACCGTTCCCCCGGCTTCCATCAACAGAATCCGGACCGCACCTGTATGAAAACCTCCCTCTGAATCACCTGAAGCCCCTACGGCCATATCGTTAATACCATTTTGGTCCAGGTCACCCACATTTTCAACCGAAACACCGAGCATATCGCCTGTTTTGGCACCTAATGTTCCTCCTAAGGGCAGCATTTGCCGGGGAGTACCATCTGCCTGCATAAAAATCAGCCACACTTCCCCTGGCGTAGTGCCTTCTCCGGGAGCGCCAACAGCAATTTCGGGTACAGAATCGCCATCCATATCGCCCATGAGGGCTATGTCTGTGCCAAAACGCTGGCTTCGGGCCAGTTTGCCGGCCAATACCGGGCTGCGGGCATGGAGTTGAATGGCTTTTTTCACAGAACCCTCCGGTCTGAGCAGCAGCAGCCAGCAGGCGCCATAGCTCAGGGGGCCGACCATCGCAGCGGGTTCGCCCAGCAGCAGATCGGGTACCTGATCGCCATCCCAATCTCCGGCAGCTTCTATCCGCATCCCCCAGGCCCCGCCCGCACTAAGCGAAAGAGGCAGATCAGCGGTACCCGCCTGTAAAAAACGCTCTTCGCGCACGCTGTTGTCCTTTTTCATCCACAGAATACGTATGCCTAAGCCCGGAGAAGCCACCGCTATCTCTGAATTGCCATCTCCATCGAGGTCGCCCAGGCGCGCAAGCCCGGTCCCAAAGCCTTCTCCATTCGACAAAGGCCCCTGTAAACCACCCGAATCCTGGCTGATTTTCACATGATCGAAAAACGTACCCTGAATCTGGGCCTGGGCTGCCAGACAAAAAAACAGCATCAGCCCTGTCCAGACGCTTCCTCTTTTGTATCCTGTCTCTGATTTCATAGGGCAATAATACAAAAAAGAGGCTGCCCCTTACGGAACAGCCTCTTATCGGGATCGTTCTTTATCCGCTTATTCGAGCGTGATGCGCTGGTAGCTGTTACCGCGAGAGGTAGTTACTTTCAGCATATACACACCTGCGGCCAGACGGCTGAGGTCAATGGAACGGTTCCAGGAGGCAGTTACTTCGGAAGAAGTTTCAAACAGCTGGCGGCCATTCATGTCATACACACCCAGGCTGACTTTGTCTGCGCTGTTCAGCTTCATTTCGACGTTTACGATGCCGGAAGAAGGGTTCGGATAGATCAGCAGGTTGCTGATGCCGAGGTCTTCGATGCCGGTTTTGTCGTCCACACGGGCTGTTACAACGACAGAGCATCCGCGTGCGTCGGAAACGGTAACGGAGTAGCTGCCAGGTGCCAGGCCGGAGACCGAGTCAGTGGTAGCGCCATTGCTCCAGAGGTAGGTGAAAGGAGCTGTACCGCCGGAGATGTTCAGACCTACTGCACCGTTGTTAAGCGAAGCGAAGGCAGGCGAAACATTGGTTGTAACCACTGGAGGCGTACCTACAGTCACCACTACTGTATCTGTGGTCGTTGTACCGCAGTCGTCGATGACGGTCAGTACGTAGGAGGTAGTTACCGGGGTAGTCGTTACGGGATTCGGAGCGAATGGGTTCGACAGACCGAGGAACGGAGTCCATGAGTACTGGTACTTCTGTCCGGTTTCGGCGAAGATGCTGAAGGCA
>RDXT01000762.1 GCA_004292985.1 Bacteroidota bacterium | reverse complement strand
AGAGCGTATGCTTTTGAGAATGAAGGAGATAGCCCCCCTCGGTCTCTTCGATCCGCGTCACGCCCCTGCGAAGCTCCACGCTGCCTCCCTGGTCGCTGATGTAGTTTACCAGGGGCTGTACCAGGTTGATCAGCCCGCCGGGCATGTAGTAGTTGCCGGACTGGGTATAGCAGAGGGCCGTAGCGCCAAAGAGCACATTTACCTCCGCATGATGGTTTTGGGCGGTGATTAAGAGTTGTTCGTCCACAAATTCAACAAAATCGCGGTTTTGCAGCAGGCCAAAGTCTGCGAGCAGGTCTTTGACCGAGCGGAAGGCCAGCGCAGCGAAGCCTATTTGCCGGGGCCGGAAGTGCAGCGCCGCGTGAAACAGATCACCTGCCGAAGAGGGCGGAAAAGCCCGCTGCTGAAGGGAGGTATCCCATACAAACTGGCTGATCCTGGAGCAATATTCCCAGAAAGGACGCTGCCCCTCGGGTCCAAATACCCGCTCCGCTTCGGCAATCCACGCATCGAGGTTCTGGTGGCGGGTCAGGACAGCCCCGTTTTTCAGATAAACCTTCATTGGCACCTCTAATTTCCGGGCTGCGAGGCTGATGCCGGTTTCCTGAAGCAAATGGTGCAGCGGCATGCCCGGATCGAGGCCCACAAGGGTCGTGGCGCCACTTTCAAATATGTAATGCTTGCGCGGATACGAGCTGGAACAGCCGCCCGGCAGCCAGTTTTGCTCCAGTACCCGCACCGGAATGTGTTGCTTCGCCAGAAGACAGGCTACCGTTAGCCCCGCCATCCCACTCCCGATCACCGCTACTTCGGTTTGTTCTGTCATCAGATCAACTGCAGGTTAAATTTCTATCTTTGTATGTGTCAAGGTCGTGTTTTGTGAAACAATGCCGGGAAAAATTTGTTCTTATGATGTATTTTCACCGCTGCCCATACATTACTTACGAAGGAGGCTTAACTCTTTTTTACATAATGCGTACACCCGGCAGGTAAACTACGGAGAGTTAGCGCCGAATGAAGGTAGCCGTTTTTCGAAAAGAACATTTTAATGCAGCGCATCGCCTGCACAACCCGGACTGGGATCAGGAAACGAACCAGAAAGTCTATGGAAAGTGCAACAACCCCAACTATCATGGTCATAACTACGACCTGATCGTGAAGGTAACAGGCGAAATAGATCCCCGGACGGGCTATGTCATGGACATGAAGGTGCTCAAAGACCTTATAAGCCAGTATATTATCGAGCGGTTTGACCACAAAAACCTTAACCTCGATACCTCTGAGTTCCAAAACCTCAATCCCACTGCCGAAAATATTGCAGTTGTCATCTGGAATATTCTTCGTCCTCAAGTGGATCCTTCCCTCGATTTACACATCACCCTCTACGAAACAGAGAGAAATTATGTTGAGTACCCTGCACACTAACGGGCATAACAAGCACAGCAGCAACGGCCACAGTCATAATGGTAAGCATAGCAGCCATGAAGATCACGACGATATGGGAGATGACCACGTGGCTTCTTCTGTTGATACGCCCCTGCGCGCCGACGCTTTCGACCTTGACGACACCACCAAAATAGGCCTCATTGCAGACCATTTCCGCGAAATCATGCATATCCTGGGAATGGACCTGACCGACGACAGCCTCAAAGGCACCCCGCTTCGGGTAGCCAAAATGTACGTTCAGGAGTCTTTCAGTGGCCTTAATCCGGAAAATAAGCCGGAAATCACCCTCTTTGAGAACAAATATCAGTATCGCCAGATGCTGGTGGAAAAGG
>RDXT01000761.1 GCA_004292985.1 Bacteroidota bacterium | reverse complement strand
ATCGCAAAGGCTTACAACTGCGGCCCCGGGTGGCTTGCCTGAGCAGCGTGTAGCAGTTGCCGCAGACCTCATTGTGCCGGTTAGAAGCGCCAGCCATACCCTGGATCGCACCGTCGTGGTACTCATAACGGGTGTCGGACTGGGCTTCCAGTTCGAGATAAGCCTCCCAGGTGTAGGGAACAAGCGGATCAGACAGATAACTCATCGGCAGGAATTTGAGGGACTAAGATACGGAAAACTCTGAGAGATTCAGAGGACTTCACTCCCGAATATACGCAAGCTGCGCGCCCGCATACCCAGGCAGCCGCTTTTTCAGATTCTGGATAGACCTCGTAGGCCCTTCGGTAATCGCGAGATTCACGAGCCAGGCAGGGAGATCGCCGCCAGGATTCGTGAAAATATAATTTTCGACATACACGCGGTTGGGGCCGATCGGCTTAATCACCCATTTGCCGCGTAACTCCGGCACACGGATCACCCCCTCTTTCAGCGGATAATAGTCCTGGATTCCGGTAGCCGTTATCACCACCACCTTTGTCACCGGGTCCTGTGTCAGGTGCGCATGAATCACCACATCGCGTTTTTCGAGGGGCCAGGGCATATCCGTCTGCTGGTAGTGGTAGGTCTCCGTGGCCGACACTTTGTGCAGAAAATAAGAGTCGGAGCAGTTGTACACCCAATATTTCAGGGCATCCTTATCACCGAGCACCGCCACCATACTGCTGAGCGAAGCATCGAGTTCGGTGACCATTTTCAACTCTTTAAAAGAAGTATTCGTGGCACGCGTGTAGGTTCTGATGCCATCGACCTCATTTTTCAGCACCCAGTCCTCAGCAGGTGATTGCCTGCCCGGAGCATATACCCCCAGCAGGAGCATCGTCAATAGTTTTAATATGAACACATTCATAGTATATTCATACGTTCAGCCAGCGTTTTGAGCCATCGTGCCGGGGGGAAATTGCGGGTGGGATGCGTAAAGTCATTCGCTGCCGGAGGGTATTGCGCGGCGCAGCATGCTTGCGTATATTGCCTCTGCTACCCAAACGGTCTCCAGGCCTGATCAATGAAACAAAAAGTCATTAAATGGGCATTTCGCATAACAGCCGCCGTACTGTGTATAGCAGGAGGACTACTGATCATGGTATTAAACCCAGCGCTGACATACGCCCACAAAACAAGCTATCATACCTACAACATCTTTCATCATCAGGCACTTGACCCTGCATTCATCCTCCAGCTGGAGCAGGCGGGAACCCTTTTACAGGCCAGCGAGTGGTACGACCCGGCATTTCAGCTTGACATTTGCCTGAATGATGGCTCACCCTACCCCCGCCTGATCGAAGCGCTGCTCGGACGGGCCTTTGCGCGGGGCTTTTACAACAAAGTGGTTATACATGGAACCGTCTATGCCAGCGACTACTATGTCGAAGTTAATGAGTTCAAATGGGATCTCACGCAGTTGCTGGCCCACGAAATGACCCACTGTTTTCAATTCCATGCCTTAGGTTTTTTACACTCCAATCCCGTCGCAGGCATTCCGGACTGGAAATGGGAAGGGTACGCAGAGTATATTTCAAGGCAAAACACCCATCAGAAAGACCTGATCCACAACCTCAACCGGGCCGCGCTGGCTGATAGCAGCAGATGGGAACTGACATTTGAAGACCGCACAATCGCACCGAGGGAATATTATGACAGCTGGACGATGCTTCAGTATTGCATAGACATCCAACACATGTCTTATCAACAAGTTCTTGCGGATACCCGCAGCGAGTCGGCGAT
>RDXT01000760.1 GCA_004292985.1 Bacteroidota bacterium | reverse complement strand
TTTTCGTTGTTGGTGGCGAGGGTCTGCTCCCGGAAATAGTTGGTAATGCTCTCCTTTTCACGCCAGGCCACATAGTCTTCAAATGAGATATAAGAGGGCCTGCGCACGTCCACAGGGCCTAATTTCTCGTATATATTATAGCCATTGGAGGCAGAATCGAGCAGAAACTGGCTCTTCCAGTTACGGGGGTAGCCCAACTGGAGCGGCGTCACATAGGGGTTGTGCGTAGCGTCCCCCTGGTGATTATTGGGGTGAGTGATAGGAGTATCAGCCTCAGGCAACACAGGCAGGAGCGCTTCCAGGGGGAGGTCCCGGTAAGACGTATCTGCGTAGGTTGGCGAGGAAGTGTGTGTGTCTGGATTGGCGAAAAACGCACCAATCATTGCAGACACCAGCCATGCAATGCTAAACTTCGACAAAGCCTTCAGTATTTAATGGTTACTTCAGGGTCAAAGTCTCTTCATAGGCAAATAAAAGTTGCGATTGCAGGTATATTATTCTGCGTGATGTGGCAAACTTACAAAATCCCTTCGAGTCCTCAAGTGTAAAAGCATCTGCACTCTGACAAGACGACTCAGGTGTTCCGGAGTGCTGACTTGATCATCTGCTCGACACTCAGGCCGCTGCCCTGCTCTTTTTCGATTTTCTCCAGACGTTTCTCCATTTCTGCTTTGGGCAGTCCCAGCCGGATCAGTGCCGCGAGGGCTTCTGATCGGTTTTGCGCGCTTTCACCCGCATGGGCCAGCGGAGCAGAAGAGGCAGTACCCGCAGGACGAATTTTATCTTTAAGTTCCAGGAGGATGCGGGCAGCGGTTTTTTCACCGATTCCCTTGATTCTTTTGAGTGCGGCAAGGTTACCCGTATGCAGGGTCTGACCCAGATCGGCAGCCGTCATGCTCGAAAGAATCAGCAGCGCCGTGTTGCCGCCTACCCCTGAAACCGAAATGAGCAGTTCAAAGATCTCTCGCTCGTCGGGTCGGGAAAAGCCATACAGCACATGTGCGTCTTCACGTACCTGAAAAAATGTATAGAGCTTTACCTGTTCCCGCTCGCGAATCTCACCGTAGGTGTTCAGAGAAATCCGAACCATATACCCTATTCCCCCGCACTCGACAATGGCATGTGTGGGTTCGGCTTCGGCCAGTTTTCCCTGTACGTAGGCTATCACTTGACTATGGGTTAACGATAAAGAAGGTCGCTCCGTTGGCCGCTTACTCCCCCTGTGCGAAAGTATAGGTGATCCCGATCTGGAGACCTACGTTCAGGGGAAAGGTTTCGGCATCGCGGCTGATCCCCCGGTAGTAGTTCCAGTAGTTGTAGCGGTTAGTCAGGCCACCGTCGGTGATACGGAAGCTGGCATCCTTATTCTCAGCATCGCTCAGGGCATAATCGCCTCTCAGGTGCAGGTTCAGCACAAAGTTGTCGGGCGGAAGCTGGATATCGACCCCCACTTCGCTGGCAATTCCATAGGTGAAAGAGGTATAAATTTCTTTCTGGGAAGGAAAGTCAGAGAAATTGTCGGGCAGCGGCAGGTCAATCGCGGGGTTGTCGTTGTAGGCGTAGGCCTTTGAAAGAAAATTGATCTGAGGCCCCACAGCAAAGGCAAAAATCACCTTGCGATCCACCGTACCGGAGTTGAGATACAGCAGCAGCGGGATTTTGAGGTATTGCAAACGCTGGGTATAGAGCGTGCGCTCCGTAATGGTACGGCGGGCAGAGTACGCGCCACCCTCCTGCGAATAGAGCAGGTTGAGCCGCAGACCTACAATATCGGCAAAATGAT
>RDXT01000656.1 GCA_004292985.1 Bacteroidota bacterium | reverse complement strand
CCCGAATCCAATGAGCAGCTCTGGGCCTCCGCCGGTCTCATCGAAAAGACGGTCGAGCCGAATACAGTTGAGATCGTTTCGATTCCGGTCAAAACGGCTTCGCCTCTCGCTTCGGGGGCCATTACGCCCATGAGCATCGAGGCTACGCTGACCTATCATCCTGAAAATCAGCCCGTCGTTCAGCTCGACAACCACCTGCTGGTCCGCCCCGAATATCCAGTCGCTATCCCGCTGGTTCGTAAAGCGATCACGATAGATGGCCAGTCCGGAGACTGGAAAGAGCTTCGCCACAGCGTAGCCGAAAAGGCCTATGTGCAAGGCTCGCCCTTCGCCCATACCGGCGTTGCCGACGCTTCCTTCCGCTTCGACTTTCAGTACGATGCCAATTTCCTCTACATGATCGCCGAGGTGCAGGACGACCAGCTCGAAATGCGCGACGCCAACAGCCCCCTCAACCAGGATGGTCTGGCTTTCCTGATAGATGCCCGCCCGCTGATCGAAAGCATGAACAGCGAAGGCGAAGGCTTCTTTAAAGAGTATGCGGTAATTGCGGTCAGCCCCGGCGAAGCGGGCGATGGCGAAGGAAATCTTCTGCTTAAGCAAATGCTGCCTCCCGGCATCAAGACCTATTGCCGCCGCACGGCTACCGGATACATAGTAGAGGCAGCCTTACCTGTAGCCTACCTCGACCTGATGCAGGGCGGCAAATGGAAGCAGCTCCGCATCAATGTGGTGCAGCACGACACTGACCTCAGCGGCCAGCACGAAAGCACCCTCTTCTGGCAGCCCGACTGGCGCACGGAGGAGAATGTGATGGGAAGTGGTGTGTTTCGGGGGGAGTGAGGGCTTATGTTGAGCGTTTCGGCACAATGAGTATATCGCTCTGAAGATCGAGGCGGAATCCGTGTTTCCTGAAAAAACGCAGATTGGCCTCGTTGTCGAGTGTGACGAATTTTCCGGATTGCTTGTTGCAGGCAAATGCTTTTTTGTACGTAAAGGCCTGAATATCATGATGTTCTTTCAAAAAAAGAATCGTGGATTCAAGCTGCTGTATGGCATCTGCCTGCCAGGGAGGTGTTCTGTCTTTGAGCTCTACCATATATAAAAGGTGATCGGCCGTAAGCATGCCATCGCACCGGCCTCTTCCGGGTTCATCGTGATCCTGAATAACACATTTGTCTATGGCTGTAAAAACCACTGCGATTTCATTCTGATTGACCACGGTAGCAAGCCACTTAGCGGGGTCGCTATGGTCAGAATATGCACGTCCGCCAGGGATATCATCACATAGCCCGAACTTTTGCTCGGTGCGGGGTGCTTCCCGGCAGGAATCTGAAAAAAAGTCCATATTCATACTTCCTGTTCAAGGGAAAGCAGCCTGTCGAATAATTCATTTCCCTCCGCAAGTAGCTGATTAAGATAGTTGCTATCCGAGGGGATGCCTTCATACGCGGGGAGTTTCCGGATGCTGCCATCTGTTTCGTTTAGTTGATACACCACCAGATCATCCGATGAAAGAGCTGCTCCGTCGGGGACAATCTCTGCCAGTGGCTCAAGAAGATGCCGACCTCCCTCAGTACCCATGATTTGGCTTCTTAAATACCCGCCCTGCACAGCGATGCTGAGATAGTTGATGATATACGGGCTGTGAGTGGTCATCACCAGCCTGTTCCATTCGCTCATATGATTAAACTCCAGCAAGCGCTTGAGCATTTCCCATTGCGATGCAGGAAACAGGTTTTGCTCTGGCTCCTCAACAATATTGACAAAGGCTGTTTTATTAAATTTTGAGGTGAGCACAGACAGTGCAATTCTTCGCTGTTCATCGGTCAGGGTCTCGTTATCCCATATCTCCGAAACCCCTTTGCGGAAGCGCTCCATTTCGCCGCTGCTCATCGAGGCTTCTGAGCTATCCGTTTGCTTCTTCACAGAATGAGCCAGGTGCCAGGAAACCAAAAACAAAGGAACCAGAGACTGAAAGCCTGATGATGCTTCGGAAAGTTTGATTTTATAGTTACTTCCGCTGATATATACAACGTCATTGAGCTTCTGATACTCTACAAACGCCTGATTTACAGGGATTTGAATTTTTGATTTAATTTCCTGTTTGGCGTTGTCAAATTCAGTTACAAACTCAATCAGCGCATCTGAAGTGAGTTTAAGTGCTTTGGGCGTTTTTACATTGGCAATAAAATTTCGCTCCGCGGGCACATACATAATTTGTGGCAACTGGTAGCTGCTGTGACTTACCTCCCGGAATGTCAGGCTTCCGTTTTCGTAGATGATATGAAAGGCGTCGCCTACGTACTCGATTACAGTTGTATCTGGCTGGCCCTCAGTGTGATGGAAATAATTCTCCAGGCGGTGGTAGCTCAGAAACTGGTTTTTCAGTCTGTTTCGCCGCTCAAACCAGCGCTTGTCGTAGTCTCCCCGAACCAGGGCTTTTTCTATCCAGGTAAATGTTGAAATCAGTTTGGCTACTGTGCTTTTGCCGCTTCCCTGATTGCCTATAAATACGGTTACTTTCTTCAGTTCTATCCATCCATCCTCCTCCTGATAGCCTGTCATAATAGGCCCGAAGTTTTGTATCCTGATTTTGCTCATTGCCAATGTTTTATGACTACGAAAGTAGCAAATCTATCTCAAAAATCTCACTCCTTCATCAAGCGGTTCATCCGCCGCTTTTCCTCGGGGGTGAGGTATTCATAAATGAGCGGGAAGCTGTCGAGGCTCATCAGGTAGCGGGCTACGTCGCGGTCGGCGGGGTTGTGCCCCTTCGCGCGGAGCATGCCCAGCATCATCGGAATCCAGTTGTTGGGACTGTAGGGCGAAGCGGGTGGCTGTACCTCCTCCTCTTCGGCCTCTTCCGCTGGTTTGGGAGCAGCAATCGGGGCGGCAGGCTCGGCACCCCGGAAAGCACCTGCCTCAGCCTCGTTCAGGGCATACATATCGGAGACCGTAGCGGGTTTGTCGGCTATCTCACGGGGGAAGGGCTGTATGTCAGGCATCCGCCGCAGACGCGCTTCTTCTTCCGCAATGATATACTGGGTCGTCTGGGCAAAGAGCTTCTGGGCGAAGAGCTTAAATGCGGTAACATTAGGCATATACTCTTCTCCCGTGGCATAATTGACATTGCGCTGCACATCTTCGACATAGACGGTGCCCCCCGAATGAATAAAATACCCCCGCAGGATCGTCTCGTCGAGCTTGATCCGCATGGGGTCAATGGGCTTGCGCACCAGACGCTGGCTGACAGGGTCCTGGTATTCAAATGTATCGCTGGGCAGCCAGGCCGTGTGAAAATCGAGCCTGCGGTAGGCAGCATCGTAGCGCCCGTAGCGGATCAGCAGGTGGCGGATAAATATTTTGTCGAAGGGGTCCATGTTTTTCCGCGCCAGACAGCGGTCCACGAACAGCACCAGCGCCGTATCGGCTCCTTCGTTGCTCAGCAGCAGGATGTTTTCCAGCAACTGCGCCAGTTTCAGATTCATCAGTTCCACCTGGCCCTGCGTATTGCGCTGCGCATCGAGGTGGTGTACCCCAAAGTTCAGGCTGCGCAGCAGGCAGTTTTTTTCGTAGAGGGTAAGCGTACCCAGGTCACCAAATGAAAGGGTAAGCGCCTGATTTTCAGAAGAATACTGCCCCTTTAGCTCGGCATACGCTGCCAGCCTGAACCAGTTGTCCTCGCTGAAAGGATAGGATTCGAGGTAGCGGTTGATAAGCGCCTCAAATGGATAGGCAGGCTGCGCCGAACGCTGGCCCTGAAGAAAAACCGCCTGTGTCAGGCACAAAAATAAAAAGGCAGCAGCCTTTATGTTCATATACATTGCATCCTCGTTATTGTTCCGGCAGGAAAAACGGGTGCTTTGGGGAAGATTGCACTGCAAAAATAGCAAACTACAGGCCAAAAACGAAATATTGGCTGTAATGCTTCTGAAATTCAGGCCGGAGGCAGGGTTTTATGGGTTTTTACACCCAGTTCCCGGAGCTTTTCGGCCCTTGCGCTGAGGCTGGTGGGGCCCTGGCTCAGCTTGCTGAGGGCATCGGCATGGGCGGCAGAGGCCCTTTCAATGCTTTTGCCCACTTTCTCCATTTCTTCGGTAAAGCCCACAAATTTGTCATACAAAAGTCCCCCCAGCCGTGCGATTTCCTGCGCATTGCGGTTCTGGTGCTCCAGTTTCCAGACAGAGGCCACTGTCCGGAGGGTTGCCAGGAGGGTAGAGGGGCTGACGATCACAATATTCCGCTCCCAGGCATAGCTAAAAAGGTCGTTTCGCGACTCGATGGCGAGACTGAAGGCAGGTTCGATGGGCATAAACAGCAGCACAAAGTCGGGCGACTCCAGCCCTTCGAGCGAAGGGTAGTGTTTGGCGCTGAGCTGGGAGATGTGCAGCATCACGGAGTCGAGGTGCCGTTTCAGGGCTGCTGACCTTATTTTTTCATCCGTTGCTTCGACATACTGCTCATAGGCTACCAGCGAAAGTTTGGCATCTACGATCAGGTGCTTGTTGTCCGGCAGGCGCAGGATCACATCGGGCTGCAGCCGCCGCCCTTCGCCATCGCTGAGGCCGAGGTCTTTGCCCTGCACAACATACTCTTCGCCTTCGCGCAGGCCGCAGCTTTCCAGCAGGCGGGTCAGGATCAGCTCACCCCAGTTTCCGCGCACTTTGGGGTCTCCCTTGAGGGCGCGGGTGAGGTTTCGGGCCTCCTCGCCCATTTCCACGTTGAGCTGCACCAGCTTCCCGATTTCTTTCTGGAGCGAAAAGCGCTCGCGTGCTTCCTGCTGGTAGGTGTCTTCGACCCGCTTTTCAAAACTTTGCAGGCGCTCGCGCAGGGGTTGCAGCAGCCCGTCGAGGCGGGTTTGTGTGTCGTCAGTGATGCGCTTTGCGCCCTGCTCCACAATGCGGCCTGCCAGCAGCTCTACCTCCGCCCGCACCTGCTCCTGGTTGCGCCGAAGCTCCGCTTCCCGGCGTTCGAGCTGGCTCCGCGCCTGGCTTTCGGCCTCCTGCGCACGCGCGAGGCCCACTTTCAGCTCCGTAGCCTGTCGCCCGGCCTGTTGCAGGCGGCTCCAGAAAAACAGCACTGCAAGCAGCACGCCAGCCATCAGGCCCGTAAGAAGGCCCAGCAGGAGATATACCAGTTCAGGCATGGGTAAATCGTTTGAGCAAAGATAATAAAATTAGCAATATGCCAGCTTTTTCATTCCCCCCTCACAACACCTCCCCCAGTATCCGGCTGATCTCCTCCGCGCAGGTGATAATCATCATGTGGCCGCCGTTTTCCATCACATACTCACAGCTGCGGATATGTTTCAGGGGAAGCGTATGGTCTTTTTTGCCGTGAATGTGAATGACATCGGAGCGGTATTCGCTGTTTTTCCAGCGGGAAATCATGTGAACGGAGCGTTTGAGAAAGTGCGGCGGCTTGTCGCGGATCATCTGGCGGTAGAGTGGTTCCCAGGGCAGGCCCTCCGGCTCAAACAGCCGCCGGCCCAGCGGCGAAAGCACCCGCGTTACCTTGTCACCCATGATCTGGTGAAGGGGCAAATAGCGCAGCAGGTGGTAGCGGGGGGCTACTTCCGCCTCCGTTTTGGCGCTGGCGATGACCACAATCCGCTCCGGATGCAGAAATTTACCCATCTCGATGGCAAGCATTCCCCCCAGCGATACGCCCACCAGCGAAAAAGGCTGTGTTGTGTCTATCTGCACAGCCAAACGGCGGGCATAAGCCTCGATGGTCTCTTTTTTTTCGATGGGAAGATACCGGATATACACCGGTTCGAGCCGGGAATCCAGTTTCAGGTACTGGAAAGAGCGCTCATCTGCCCCGAAACCCGGCATAAAATAAACCCGATGGGTCTGGCTCATCAGCGGCAGGAACATCAGTGAAAAAAGAAAATACAGGCTGAGCTTGTGCATGGTTGTTTTCTTAACGCCAAATGATCACTGAAAGTTAAAAAATCTCAGGATATTCGTCCATGGAAATCAAGGTATATACGGACTACGAAGCGCTGTCCGAAGCGGTGGCGCAGCTTCTGATAGAAACCCTCCGCGAAAAACCGGATGCAACAATCTGTGTCGCCTCCGGCGATACGCCCCTGGGCGCCTACCGCCACATGGTGCAACGCGTGGCCGAAACGGGTCTCGATTGCTCCCGCGCACGCTTTATCGGTCTCGACGACTGGGTGGGCATTTCGCCGCAAAATCCCGGCAGCTGCCAGTATCCGGTGCGGCATCATTTGCTCGGCCCGCTGGGCATCGCGGAGTCGCAGATTCACTTTTTTGACGCGCAGTCGGCTGACCTTCAGGCCGAATGCCGGAAAATGGACGGCGTGATCGCAGCCGCAGGCGGCCTCGACCTGATCCTCGTCGGCGTGGGCCTCAACGGACATATCGGCCTCAATGAGCCGGGCATTTCGCCGGCCCTGCTCTGCCACGTGAGCGAACTGGCTGACATGACCATTCGCGTCGGGCAAAAGTATTTCGATCAGGAAACGCCTCTTACACAGGGAATTACGCTGGGCTTAGGTCATTTTATGGCCGCACGCAAAGCCGTGGTGATGGCATCGGGCACAGGCAAAGCTGCCATTATCCGCGATGCGGTGCATCAGGAGATCAGCCCGGAGCTACCTGCTACGATCCTGCGCAGGCATTCGCAGGGCTACCTGCTGCTCGATGAAGCGGCATCCGCCCTGCTCTGAGATCGTTTTGGATATCCATCCAACCTCAGTCTTTCAGCCACAAATCCACGGGCTTTTTCACCACCGGAGCAAAAGGAAGCTCAATTTTTCGCCCTTCCCCCGCCGAAGCATAGGCCGCATAAATCACCTCC
>RDXT01000759.1 GCA_004292985.1 Bacteroidota bacterium | reverse complement strand
CACAGCCGCAGCGGCATCTATGTCATGGAGTTTAAGCTCGACGAGCCTGCCGCCGCAGCCCTCAGCCAGATCAGAGAAAAACGCTATGGTGCTGCCTTTCTTACTGGAAATCAGCCCGTTACTGCCGTGGGGATAAGCTTCTCTTCCGAGTCCCGCTCGGTCGCCCAGTGGGAAGCCATGCCCTATGCGGAGCTGATGAAGGGGTGATTTGCCTTACGCACTCAGCCCCACCAGCTTCTCTAAAGTCAGCGGTTTGTTCATAAAGCCAAAAATGCCCTGCTCATGCGCCTTGTCCAGATCCCTGGGATTGCTCGAAGAGGTCAGCATCACAATTTTGGTCTTATGTTTTTCCGGAAAATCCAGCTTGGCATATTCCTCCATAAACTCAAAGCCATCCATCACAGGCATATTGATATCCAGCAGGATCAGGTTGGGTTTATGAGGGTCCGGGTTCCCTGCTGCCAGTTGCTGCCGGATAAAATCCAGCGCGATGGAACCGTTCAGCGCCGTGTGGGCGTGGTCAGCCAGTTTGTGTTTTGTCAGCGTTTTCTGGCTGAGAAAAAGGCTCGTCTCATCATCATCCACGAGCAGCACGCAATAATAAAAGATATCCATAATCAAAGCAGGGTTAAGTGATGAATACAACTCGAAACACAGAGCCTTGCCCCGGCACACTTTCCACCTCGACCCTTCCGCCCAGCTTTTCGACCAGTTGTTTCGTGAAGTAAAGGCCTACGCCCGACCCCTCGACATGGGTGTGAAGCCGCTTGAATAGGGCAAACATCTTGTCTTTGTGCCGCGTCAGGTCAATTCCCATTCCGTTATCTTCTACTTCCAGAAAGATGTGTTTTTCATCGCGGTAGCTGCGGATCCAGATTTCGGGCCTGCGGTCCGGAGAGGCGTATTTTACCGCGTTGGTCATGAGGTTGTATAGGGTGCTTTTTAAGGCATTTCTCGAATAAAATAGCTCATTTACAGAGAGTTGCATCTGAATAACAGCCCCGGACCGGCTGAATAAAGACTCATTTTCAATCCGGATTTCTGAAACCATCTCTTCAATCTGCAGCCATTCCGTATCCTCATAGGGGTTTTTCTGCATTTTAACCACATCGGTAAGGCTTGTGATCGTACTCTGGACCCGGGCCACCGACTCATTGATCCGGTCAATGATTTCAGCATCGGGGACCTGGCCTTCTGCCGCCTGCTCTTTGAGCAGACCGAGCAGACCCTCGATATTGCTGATGGGCGATTTCAGGTTGTGCGAGGCCGCGTACACATAATTGTCGAGGTCTTCATTCGCTTTTTTCAGGGCAAAATGAGAACTGGCCAGATCCAAGGTCCGGGCTTCGATGATCGCCTCCAGTTGTGCCGGAGACTTCAGGGTGATCGCCACAGGCAGCACCCGCCACAGGCCGATCAGTGCCATCCAGGAAATAAGGGCCGTGCAGCACAGCGTTACCGCGCTCAGCCGGTAGGCAGGATACCAGAATACAAGCGCATCCATAAAGTGCGTAGCGCCGCAGGCCAGGATAAACGCAATAAACAGCCAGAAAATCCGGACAAAGGGCAGATCCTCACGCTTCCGGACAAACTGAAACATCACAACCGGAATCGCGAAATAGGCCGTGCCGATACCGATGCTGGAAAGAATGTACAGCCAGCCGTGAAAAGGCGTCCAGATTCCGCAAAGCCAGCGCGCAGGCCAGTATTCTACCTTGAGCAAATGTGCAAAAAATTCGATGATCTCGCCCATATCTTCCCTCTATGCTTTACTATCTATGACTCTCTCTGC
>RDXT01000798.1 GCA_004292985.1 Bacteroidota bacterium | reverse complement strand
TTCCGCTTTCAAAACGCACTTCGTAGAGGCGCACATTGCCCGCGTCATTGAGTTTTTTGCGGATTTTTTTGATAGACTCGTCAGGATAGTTTTGGGTAACGTAGTCCTGAGACACCTGGGGCAGGTCGGAAAATGCAATGTTGAAGCTGTCATCACCGCCGCTGCCGGAGTTGTCATCGTCAGAGTCGTCATCATCGCTGTCGTCGTCATCTCCGCTGCCGCTGCCGGAGTTGTCGTCATCGCTGTCGTCATCGTCATCATCATCGTCACCGAGGAGGTTCCAGTTGGCGTCAAAATACAGCTCGACGCCGTTGCTCAGATAGACTTCGTACTTTTTCACGCTGCCATCGGAGTTGAGCTTCATTTCGACTTTGACAATGGTAAGGCCGTTGAAGGTCGTCTGGATGTAGTCGGTAGCCTGCACAGGCACATCGCTGATGTTGACAGGCACGGAGCTGTCGGCGAGGGTGTTGGCGCTGTTGTCACAGCTGCTGAGGAGTGCTGCAAGAGCCAGGGCCAGGGCGATCATTCTGAATGAGAGAGTCATAACGCTTAGGATTATTTGTTGTTCGATAAGCGAATGTCTCTCCTTCTGCCGGGCCAGGCAAAAGAAGGTGGCTGAGGCCGGAAAAGTACCTGCTCAGGCGGGAATGCGGGTGCTTTGTCAGAAGCGGGTGAACAGCTCGACAAACTCTTCTTTGCGGCTGCGCGATACGGGGATGCTGACGCCATTGGGCATGAGCACATAGCCGCCGTCGCCCCGCACATATCGGCTGATCTGGCGCATATTTACCAGAAACTGCTTGTGGAGGCGGAAAAAATCTCCTCCTTCGAGCATTTCCTCGACATTTCCCAATGTTTTGGTGATGAGATAGACCTCTCCCGATGCCAGATAAAAGCGGGTATAGCTGCTGTCCGACTCGCAATAGAGCACATGGGCCAGTTCTACGAAAGTATATCCGTGGGCATAGGGCAGGGCGATCTTGTCAAAGCGCTTCTGGTCGGGGGCATAGAGCTGCCTTCGCAAAAGTTCGAGCTGCGTTTTTTCTGTCTGTTTTTTCTGAATGGCCTTCCCCACTGCCGCCTGAAGCTCCTCCGGACTCACGGGCTTGAGGAGGTAGTCCACCGCACTGAATTTGAAGGCTTTCACCGCAAAATGGCTGTAGGCAGTTGTGAAAATAAGGCTGAAACGAACTTCTCCCAGCTCTTCGAGCAACTGAAATCCATTCATCCGGGGCATTTCGATGTCCAGAAAAACCAGATCAGGTTCACTGCTGCGGATGGCTTCCAGGCCCCGCCGGGCATCGGTAAACTTACCCGCGACTGCCACCTGCGGACACACATCCATCAGGGTAAGGTGCAGGGCCTCCAGGGCATCGGGTTCGTCGTCTATCATCAGGGCTTTGAGCATATCAAATGGGTATTTCGAGTACGACCAGGGTTCCCGTTGCCTGGCCTTGTTCGTCATAAAGGTCTGTAATCTGGGTTTTTGCACCTCCACGGGCCATTTTCCCCGCCATCCGGATGCGGTCTTCGGTGATCTGGCTACCGATGCTTTTATGTGCATTCTGGGTCCTCAGTTCAGCAGATGCGCTCCTGCCGATTCCATTGTCGCGTATTTCCACCCGCAATATCTGCTCCTGCGGCTGGGTGAGCGCAAGCTCGATTTCGCCCCCTTCGTCCTTGTGCATCAGCCCGTGCCAGATGGCATTTTCGACATGGGGCTGGATCAGCATGCCGGGCACCTGCACAAAACCGGGGTCTATGGCGGGGTCCATCCGGACATGAAACCGGAGCTTGTCTTTGAAGCGCAGCGCTTCGATTTCCACATACAGTTTCAGGGCATCGAGGTCGCGGGCGAGGGTGATTTTTTCAGAGCGGCTGTTTTCTAATACCAGGCGCAGCAGGCGGCTGAATTTCTGGAGGTAATAACTGGCTGTTTCTGTATTTCCTTCCTTGGTATAGCGGTAAATCGAGTTCAGGCAGTTAAAGATAAAATGCGGATTCATCTGTGCTCGCAGGTTGGCCAGTTCGAGCAATGTGCGCTGTTGTTCCTGCTGCCTGCGATAGACATAGACATAGGCAGCGCCCCCACCGCTCAGGAAGAGCAGGCTGAGGCCATAGAGCCAGCGTTGCTGCCGGGTCCGGGCATCGCGCAGGGCCAGTTCTTTGTCGCGCGCAGCCTGTGCCAGGGCCTGTTTTTGCTCAAACTCATGCGTATAAACCATCCGGGCCAGTTTTTGGGCATTTTCATCAAAAAAAATACTGTCACGCAGGGCCACCGAACGCCGGTAGTAGCGCAGGGCCTCTGTCGGTCGCTGCCGCAGCTCCGCAAGCTCGCCCAGCCCCCGGAACAGTGCCACGCCCAGTCCATAAGCAGAAGACCGCTCATAGCTGGGGAGCGATAGCTGAAGGTAGTGTTCCGCCTGTGAAAGATCGCCCAGCGCCAGAAAACAGTTGCCCAGCGCGATCAGCACCTCGATCGAAATGGCATCTTCGTAGCCGCCCGAATCATCGGGCTGGGTGTAGCCGAGGGCTTCCTGCAGCCAGTCCCGCTCGGCCCGGTGATTGCCTGTTTTTTTTTCGAGGGTGGCCAGTCCCAGGCAGGCCGTAATCACCAGGTCGCCACGCCCGACCTGCGTACACATCTCTTTGGCCTGAAGCAAATAGGCACGGGCGCTGTCAGGCTCAGGCTGATCGGCGTAAATCTGACCCATATTAGATACACAGAGACAGTGAAGGGCTTCGTTTCCGCTGTATCGGGCAAGCATCACAGCCTGCCGGGTAAAATCGAGGGCTTGTTCCCCGTATTCGGGCAGGTTTTTGTAAACGCCTGATATTGAGTAGGCTACACGTGCCATGCGGAAGGTGTCGCGTGCCTGCGTGGTGATCCGGTAGCAGAGCAGCAGGGTATCGAGCGCTTCAAAATAGCGGGCTTCGCGCAGATAGGTGTCCGAAAGGCCGCCGAGGGCCGAAGAGGATTTGAGCGACTGGCCGAGCTGCGTATAGCCTTCGTAGGCCCTGCGATAAGACGCGCGGGAGCCGGAAATATCTCCGGCGGACAGCAAAAAATTGCCGAGGGTGAGGTGGCACTGGGCCTCGGCCAGGCTCAGGCGCTGTTTTTGGGCCAGGGCGAGTGCCTCCTGGACCACAGGAAGTGCTTCCCGGATACTATCGGTAAAATACAGGGGATATACCAGCCCCAGCAGGGCGGTAATTTCGCCTTCGGGATAGCCGATCCTGCGGGCCATCTCTAATGCCTGCCCCGATGCGCTGCGGGCCTGCTCCAGTTCGTGGCTGCTCTGGTAGTGCAGAGCAGACTCATTCAGTTGGTCCACCTGCTGCCGATCCTGGGTAAATGCCCAGAGGCTTGCCATACAGAACCAGAAACACAATACACGCTTCATATAGACTGGCATTCGGCGCAATATGCATCTCGTCCGGCAAGTGAAGGGTATTTTTTTAATGAATGGTGAAATTTACCCGGTCTGCAACAGCGCCGGACGGCGATCACTCATTTACCCGCTTTTTTTTCCGGTCTGTTTCTTCCTGCTTTTGCCCGGAAAGATTCACCGTAACCACATGGGCATCGTCGTCGTCGCCCTCGGCAGAGACGAACGCCAGCAAGCCTTCATTCAGCCACACATAATAGGCGGGCATGATGTACTGGAGCCTGTTTTTGCCTTCATATACCTGCACCCGCTCCGATACTTTTCCGGTAATGAGGTCTGCCTCGCGGTAAAACAGGCGCTCAGGGCCGCGCAGCCTCCCTTCCGAAGGCTCTGTGGTCAGGATCCGCATGCGAAACTGCGCTGTATCGGCGGTCACATCTGCCAGCAGGCCCAGACTTTCGATGGCTGTGCTGATGTTGCGCTGGGTGGGAATGGTAATCATCCGGATCGGAACCCCCGCTGCATCTATTCCCATCAGTAAAACCTCTCCGGCGCGGTACTCCGAGTGGCTCCGGGCTGCGCCTTGCTCGGCCAGCTCTGAGTGTGCATTCACCTCAAAGCGCTGGGCGACAAACCAAAGACTGTGGTCGGGCATCTCTACTACCTTGTGTACCAGGTATTTATCAAATCGCCCGGTGGGTTTGAATCCGGCAGCTTCGCGCTGTTTTTCCATCTGCACCAGCAGGGTGGAGGTTATGTCCATCCGCAATACTTCCGCTTCAGGCTTATCAAAATCGAAGCGGATGATTTCAAATGCGCGGGTGGTCTGCTGGATAAACTTCGGGTCTGTGCGGTCCACACGCACTACACAGAGTGCGCCCTGCTCCGTGATCATGGCCGGGAAATGCAGGGTGTAGAGTTCGCGCGTTTCGGAGAGTTTGGGGAAGTCTGCCCAGCTGCGCTCTTCAGGCTCCGATGCGCCCAGGGGCAGGCGCAACACGATCAGTCCCTTGTGTTTTTCGTGGCCGGTGGCAAAAATATTGCCTTTATTGTCCGGGCGCACATCTATCCAGACCGTACGCGGACTTTCAGACACGGTAAAACTGCCTTCGCGCGCGCGGCTGAGGTTTTGCTCAAACAGCACATAGTCTATTTTGCGCACCCGCGCGGCCTTATATCCCGGCGATTCGTCCCGCCGCACATAGTCGTAGTACAGGCGCGGGCGGGAGTCAGGTTTATTGCCCGAAAAACGCCAGGCCAGCATTTTTTTACCATCGGGAGACACCTCAAACAGAATCTCATGGGCCGAAGCCCCGCTGAGAAACAGCATCAGCTTTTCCTCAACCTGTTTTCCGTCTTCTGTGAGCAGTTTGCGGGCGCGGAGGTAGTGCTGCTGCTCTGTAAAAGCAAACTGAGAGGAAATCAGCACGAGCGTATCTCCCAGCAGATAGCTGTGGATAAACTCCTCATTAAAAGCGAGTTCCACTTTTTGCTCCCAGACCTGCTCGGCGTAGAGATTGTATTTCCGGACAAAACGCTGCCGCTCATTGCTGCGCTCAGGGCGGTAGATATGGATAAATTCACCGGGGCCGACCTGCAGGGCCGGATCGTGGGCAATGTACCAGCCCGCCTCATTCCAGTCGAGGGGCATGTAGGGGTAGGCCCAGGGCATTTCGGTCGGAAAATCCTTCACTTTTGTGTCGCCCAGCAGCTCCTGCGCAGACAAAGGCAGGCTGAGGCCCGAAAGCAGCAGAAAAACAGCCGCATATAGATTCGCTTTCATATCCGTTTCCATTCCATAACTTCACATGAAAGTAAGAGGAATCGCGAAGGGAAACAAGCCTGCAAATGCGCGGGTTGTTACTCGGCGTACAAACGTCCGGCAGCCCAGTCAATTCCTGCCAGGGCGCGCAGGTATTTGGCCCTCAGTTCCAGCAGCTTCACCTGGGCCTCGATCACTTTGGACTCCCGCGCGTTGATCAGAAACAAGGAGCTTTCACCCGCCTGAAACTTGATTTCTTCGGCCTGGAGCAGGGCCTGGTAGTTGCGGAGGGCATTGGAAAAGAGGCTGATCTGCCCGGCTACGTTCTGCACCTCTGCCTGATAGGATTGCACCTTGTTGCCCAGTTCAAGTTGTTTCAGCTCCTGTTTATAGCGGGTTTGCTGAAGTTTGATCCGGGTTAATTCCAGATTGCCCCGCTCTTCGCGCAAAAACAGGGGAAAACCCACACTCAGGCCCCATTTGTAGTTGTTGCTGAATACGCCGGGGTAAAAGAAGCCCTCGCCGTTGTTGGCATTGACGGTCGCTTCGTTCAGGACATTATAATTGACATAGATTTTGGGCTTGAGCTTATCGGCTTTGAGGCGGCGTTCTACTTCGAGCGAAGCGAGGTCATAGCGGATGCGCTGGAGGCTGGGATGTGTTTCGGGCAGGGAAAATACGATGCGCTGCACAGAGTCGCTGGCCAGCGGTGCGGGCGCGGACACCTGCTGCACATCTGAGGGGCGCAGGCGTGGCGTAATAAACAGGGGGCTGCCATCTTCTGCCCAGAGGAAATTGGACAGGCTCAGGCTTGCTTTCTGGTATTCGAGCTGCGCTGTTTGGAAATCCATTTGCCGGGACTGATATACAATCAGCGCCTCGAGGGTATCTATTCCGGGGCGGTCGCCAAACTGCCAGAGCGCGCGCACGGCATCTAAGCGCACCTGCGCCACAGCAACGGCCTCGCCCTGCACCTGGCTGCGGCTCCAGGCTTCGGCCCAGTTCCAGTAGGCCTGTATGGCCTCAAAATAGAGATCATTGAGCAGCACAATCCGCTCAGCCTCAGCTGCATCTCGAAAAATCTGCGCCTGTTTTACCGCTGCCCGGCGGCTGTCTATGAGCAGTCCCTGTCCCAGCGGCACAGCGACCCCGGCATAGAGCAGACCTGCTTCCGGCGTGGTCGCTTCGGGGTCAATATACACCCCATTGGCCTGCTCGTAGCCTGCTTTCAGCTCTACGCCCGGCCAGAGGTAGCCCTTTAGCCCGCCATCCTGATAAAAATAATAGTTGCTTCCCTTAAATACCTTCTGGTTTACCTCTCCGTAGAGTTTCGGGTCAAAGGCACCCCTGGCCATACGCAGGTTGGCACGTGCCTGCTCGCGCAGCAAGCCTGCCTGGCGGGCCACCGGGTGGTACTGACCCAGGTAAAAGAGGAGGTCGCCGGGCGAAAAGACCTCCACGCTGTCTGCGGCGGCTGTCTGGGCCGAAACGGGCCGGGAGAGAAGCGTCAGCAGCAATAAGAGGGCGCATATCCGGGATATAAGGCTCATTTCTTGGCTTCTTTTTTAAGGTCCTTGGTGTCACCGGCACCGCCGCCGTTGTAGTAATCGGGCGGGAAGGAGTTGAGCTGACGCCAGATTTCGTACCAGAGGGGCACGTCATTGAGCAGGGCAAATGCATGCACGCCCGCCCCCATGCGCAGCGGTTCTGGCCAGGGATCGTTGGGATCAGGCTCGATCAGGATGCGGTAGTTGCCTTTTTCGCTGATGTTGGTTTCGATGGCGAAGATATGCCCGCCAAAGGTACCGAAAGACGCATTGGGCCAGCCGGAAAACACAATCGAAGGCCAGCCGTCAAATTCCAGCCGCACATGCTCGCCTTTTTTCAGCAGAGGCAGGTCCACCGGGCGCACAAATATCTCTGCGGCAAGCTGGTAGCCCAGCGGCAGGATACTCACCACAGCCTCGCCTTCTTTCACCGTCTCACCAATGCCGGGCTTAAGTGCCTGGTTGATAAAGCCGTCCTGCGGGGCGGTGATGTAGCGAAAGCGGGTGCGCGCCTCATAGTTGCTGAGCTGGTTTTCCATTTTGGCGACCTGTGCCTCTGTGTCGAAGCGGTCGGAAAGGGCGCTCTGGCGGTCGGACTGGGCCTTGGCCACCTTTTCTGCATATTCGTTGCGGACATTGTTCAGCTCGATCCGGGCATTCAGCAGCTCATTTCGCGAGACCCCCAGTTTATTTTCCTGAGACACAAATTTTGCCCGCGATTCCTGCACCTTGTTTCGCTTTTCTTCCCATTCTGTGCGCGATTTGATTCCCTGTTTGAGGAGGGTATCCCAGCGCAGGTACTGGGTTTCGGCGATCTGGAGGTTGATTTTTGAGGCGATGAGGTCTATGCTGTCGGACTCTACCTTGAGCTGTGCCTGGAGCAGTTTGTTTTGCAACTGATTGAGCTTCAGCCCTAATGTTGCATTAAGCGCATCTATCTGACGTGCCAGGGCTTCGGCTTTGCCACCGTATGCCTCTGCGGCTCCTTCTTTGGCATCAATCTGGGCATCGGTGCGGCTGAGGAGTTGCGGGTCGAAATAGTCGTCCTTGATTTCGGAAAGAAAGAGGATGGTATCGCCTTTTCTGACGGTATCGCCTTCATTTACATACCATTGCTCGATCCGCCCGGCGATGGTGGAATGAATGGTTTGTGGCCGCTGATCGGGGCGGAGGGTGGTCATGCGGCCCCGGCCTTCGATGTTTTGGGTCCAGGGCAAAAAGAGCACCAGGACAAATACGCCCAGCATGCCCAGCAGCCAGTAGCTCAGCGAGCGCGCAAGCCGGGGTACCATCACAGAATTGAATGAGCTGTAGTTTTCATTCAGAATCTGATCGTCTATAGGACTATTTGAAATATTGAGCATAATCGGAGGTGTGTGGGAGCAGGGAAATCAGAGACAATACAGGGCTTTGGCATAGGGTCGGCGCACCACTTCTTCATAAGAGCCGCTGTCCACGATGCGGCCCTTTTCCATAATATATACTTTGTTGCAGCGCGAGGCAAACACCGGATCGTTGGAAACCCCGATGAGGGTCCATTTTTCGCAGGTAGTCAGGAACTGGGTGATGCGGGTGCGCTCTTCGAGGTCCACAATGTCGAGCAACTCGTCCATGAGCAGCAGGCGGGGCACTTTGGCGATGCATTTGGCCAGCACCAGCTTGCGGGCCACGCTCTGCGGCATGCGGGGATCGTCGGGCAGGATCATGGTCTCCAGGCCCCGTGGCAATGACTGCACATAGTCTTTGAGTTCGAGTTGCTCCAGTGCCCACATGACATCCTGAATCTGTACTTCGGGCCGGTTGATGGTGAGGTTTTCGAGCAGCGTGCCCCGGAAAAGGTTCTTTTGCGAAAGAAAATCGCCGATATAGCCCCGCAGTGGCACCGGATCGTAGTTGCTGAAGGGAATATCGTTGTAGGTAAGGATACCCCGGTAGGTGTCGGAGTCGTAAAGACCTGCTATTACATTGAGCAGGAGCGTTTTACCGGAGCCGTTGTATCCCGAAATGCAGACTTTCTCTCCTGGTGCGGCTTCCAGGCTGATTTCACTCAGAGAAGGGTGGGGGTCGCCGTGGTGGCTGAATTCGAGGTCCTTTACCCGGATCGCCATCCCTTTGCCGTCGTCCATCTGCTGAAAAGGAATTCCGTGGCGCTGTTCGAGCGGAAGGTCTGTTACCTTACCTATTTTTTCCACGGCTGTCAGTACATCATATACCGTGTCTGCGCTCAGCACCAGTTTTTCTACGGAGCTGATAATCAGGATGATCACAATCTCGGAGGCCACAAACTGCCCCAGATTGATCTGCCGCCCGATCAGCAGGATGCTGCCGATGATCAGCAGACCGGCGGTGATGACCGTTTTAAATGCGACGATATTTCCATACTGAAAAATCAGCACCCGGAAGTGTTTTTTGCGCGCATCGAGGTACTTGCTGACCAGTTTGTCGGTTTTTTCCATCGGCAGCCGCGTATCTCCCGCCAGCTTAAAGGTACTGAGCGTGCGCGCCAGTTCCTCCAGCCAGAAAGCCACCTGGTATTTGTACTCCGACTCATCGAGACTGGTTGTCAGGCCTTTACCGCCTGTAGCCCGCACAATCAGCACAAGCAGCGAAACCAGGCCCACCCCAAAGAATACAAAAAACGGGTGGTAGAAGGAGAGCAGGATTAACCCGAACAAAATCTGGAGAATCGCCGTCGAAAAGTCTATCAGTATCTTGGGCAGTCCTTTCTGAATTTGCAGCGTGTCAAAAAAGCGGTTCACCAGCTCCGGCGGATAGTATTTTTGAATCGCTTCGAGCTTCAGGCGGGGAATGCGGTACGCAAACTCGAAAGCCGAGCGCGTGAATATCCGTTGCTGGAGCATCTCCGTGATCGAAATCTGCATCACCTGCATCGCGCCGGCCAGCGCTGTGCCCAGGGTTACTATCACAATCAGGATCACCCACGAAGAGGAAATCTCGTTGGCCAGCGTAAGACCCAGAATGGCCTGTATCCCCAGAGGCAGGGACAAATAAATCAGGCCATTGATTATCGCATAAATATAAATATAGGTGATCTCTTTGCGTTCTACGCCCAGCAGGCGGAACAGTCGGCGCAAAGGTCGGCCTTTCAGGTCATCGGGTGTATCTGCCATGAACGAAGGAGTGGAAATAACAGTGAAATATAATAGCAATACTATTAATACTGAAAGAAGGCTTCCAAGGTTTCAAAAAAGCAAAAGTTCTTCTACCATTCCTGCCACCTCTAATCCGGCGTGTTGCCCCCGGTCTTCCAACAGGAGACGGGGTGTTTTGCCCAGTTCAAAGAGTTTCATTTCGATCCGGGCATCCATGCTTTCATTTACCCGCCCTTCCATCACGCCCTGGAGAGGGGAGCGCAGATCGGTGCCTTTGGCCTGGTGGGCGGTGATTTCGAGGCGGTATTTTGAGTCGCGGAGGGTATAAAAAACGGTATCTTCATTAATGCTCACGTGCTCTAACTTCGCGCCGGTGTAGGTGGTGAACCGCAGCAGTTTGCCTTTCCACCAAAGCCCGGCGATGTATCCGGTAAATGCATTGCCCAGCCAGGGAATCCGGGCCACGGAGGCTGTGAGCGAAACGCCGGGATCGCTGAAGTGGTTGCACTGCATCCAGATCCAGGAACTGGGAAAAGAACGCCCCCAGTCTTTTTCGGTGTAGCCTTTTCCGCCGTCAAAACCGAGTTTTTTCCCTTCATGCACAAGCTCTCCCCTGATGCTGTGGTGCAGGCTCACGATGCCATGATAGCACTGCATAAAGGGCACAAAGGAGTACCATCCCATGATTCCGGGTGAAAGAAAGGATGAAGGCCAGGGGCTAAGTGCCTCAAAATGAAGCTCTCCCTTCATCCCAGGCACATCGAGGCGGATATGGCCGGGGCTAAAGTAGTTGTCACCCACATGCACTTCGAAGCGGTCGTGGGCCGCATGAAACGCCGTGGCATCGTAGCTGTGGTAGGCGGCTTTGTGGCCCTTGCCGTCGAGTACCTGCACAAAGGCGTGCTGTTTGCCCGCAGGGTCCATCGCAATGCCGGGAATAAAGGCAAATGCCTGAGTACCATCGGCATTTACGACTTTAAAATACCATCCCTCAAAGTAGCTGCGGGTTTTGTGATGGCCCTGATACCAGGTCGGGTTCCAGATATTGCGCATGCGGGTACTCATGCGGGCGAAGATAGCGTTTTTCCGGCAGCTTTATTTAAAACGCTCCCAGGCAGCTTGCTCCAGCATTTCGCGGTGGTCGGGGTGGGCGATTTGAATGAGGGCACGTGCCCGCTGGCGCAGGTTTTTGCCGTAGAGATTCGCCACGCCATATTCTGTTACGACAAAATGTACGTGCGCGCGCGTGGTGGTAACTCCGGCTCCGGCCTTCAACATGGACACGAGTTTGGATTCGCCCCTGCCTGTAACTGAGGGCAGCGCGATGATGGGTTTTCCTCCCTCCGAAAGCGACGCTCCCCGGATAAAATCCATTTGCCCGCCCACGCCCGAAAATTGCATCGGCCCGATGGTATCTGCACAAATCTGGCCTGTGAGGTCTATTTCAATCGCACTATTGATGGCCGTTACCTTCGGATTTTTGCGGATCAGGCTGGTGTCGTTGGTCAGGCTGCAATCTTTGAGGATAAAAATGGGGTTGTCGTCAATAAAGTCATACACGCGCTGGGTACCCATGACAAAGCTCGAAACGATTTTGCCGGGATATACTTTTTTGTATTCATTGGTAATGACTCCCAGGCGGATCAGGTCAATGATGCCGTCCGAAAACATCTCTGTGTGTACGCCCAGGCCTTTGTGGCCTTTGAGTTCGGCCAGCACAGCATTGGGTACACCGCCGATCCCCATCTGGAGGGTAGCGCCGTCTTCGACCAGTTCGGCGACAAAACGCCCTATTTTCTGCTCGGCATCGCTCAGCGGCGACTCCGGATAGGCATAGATCGGCTCGTCGGTATAAACGGCGGCATGAATCTGAGATATATGGATAAATCCGTCGCCATGTGTGCGGGGCACTTTCGGATTGACCAGGGCCACAATATAGCGGGCGGTCTGTGTAGCTGCCAGGGCCACATCTACCGAAGCGCCCAGCGAGCAGTAGCCGTGGCGGTCGGGCGGTGATACCTGCACCAGGGCCACATCGATCGGGAGAATGCGGCGGCGAAACAGCAGCGGGATTTCGCTCAGAAACACCGGCACATAGTCGGCACGGCCTTCCTGCACCGCTTTACGGAGATTCCCTCCGACAAAGCAGGCATTGGAGCGGAAGCTCCCTGCGAAGGGGTCTTCGGTGTAGCGGGGCTGGCCTTCGGTGTGGATGTGCACCAGTTCGACATCGTGCAGGTGAGGTGCGCGGTCGGTCAGCGCCTCGACCAGCAGGCGGGGGGTCATGGCTGCCCCGTGGATAAATACCCGGTCGCCGGACTGCACGCAGGAGAGTGCTTCGGCGGCTGAAACAAATGAAAGGTCGGTTGACAAAATAGGCATAGCAGGAGAATTGTGACTGCAAGAGCGGTATTTCTCCTGTTGGGGCGAATGAAAAAAGGCAGTGGAGGGGATGCGTTTGGGCAGTTGACGGGAGAGAGCCTTAGCGCCCTGTGCAGCCTCCGTGCTCTCTGTGTTTAACCTAACCCAACCCCCTGCGCATAACAGGTATCCTTACCCCTCACTTCCCCGCCAATATCACCAGATCGGGGTGCGGCGTACCCTCATGACCCGGAGCCACCTTGCGTTGCACCGCAATCACATGAAAGCCCTGCGCTGCAAGCGCCTCCGTGAGATACCCCGCTTCGTGATAATGAATATATACCTGATCACCAGAGCTGGACTGCTGGAACCCGGACTGGCCATAATCACCCTCCATCGTGCTGATATACAGCACCCCCCGCTCCTTCAGCAAGGCAGAGGCATCGCAGATAAATGCAATCGCCTCCTCTTTTGACAGATAAGGCAGGGCAAATCCGCACATGATCCCATCATAGCGCTGGTCCAGCTCCGAGATCATTCTCACGTCCATCTGCCGGAACTCAGCCTCAGGGCAGGCGATCCCTGCCAGTTCGAGCATATTGGGGGCAAGGTCTATGCCCAAAATCCGGAGATCAGGCCGTTTGGCCAGCAAATAGCGGGTGATGTTGCCGGGACCGCAGGCCAATTCCAGCACGTCGGGATTTTCCTTCCCTATATGCGAGCAAAACAGGTCGAAACCGTCGTGGTACAGACTTACATCCGTGTATTTGTCCTGGTACGCTTTTGCATGGCGGTTAAAGAGGTCGGCAGCAAGCTGGGTTTTGTCGGGGAGCATGGGAGTAAGACAAGTAAACTTCAACTAAAATAATATTTGCCATAGCTGCAAGGGTAGGCTGGGACGGGAACTTAAAACGCACAGCGGAGAGTGCTCACCTCACCTCATACTCAAACCCCACCCCGCTGCCCAACTCCCCTACCGTATATCCCTTATTTCCCTTATCCCCCACAAACACCTCACTCACCCCCACAGGCAAGCCGTGAATAATAAAGCGCAGGTTTCGGAAAGGCGTATTTTCCCCTGAAACGCTAAGATCCAACTGGTAGCGGCCATTTTTCTCTCCAAGCTGCCATTGCAGCTCCGCAGGCTGCGCATCTCCGGCTGCGCCATTGTCAGTATAAAGGCGGCCTTGCGCCCCGGAGGCGAGATAGATATGTATATCTGCCTGATTTCCAGTGAATTGACTCGTGTTTTTGAGTCCCTCGCACATCGGCAGCGAGTAGCCTGCCCGCACAAACAGCGGGATCCGCTCCTGCACCAGCGCCACTTCGATCCACCGCCCACCCGCAAAAACCTCATCGCTATAAAAGTCGTACCACAGACCCGCAGGCAGATACACCGGCTTGCGAACCTGCCCCTTTTCCAGCACCGGACACACCAGCAGGGCATCGCCCCACATATACTGGCCATCGTCGGCACGCCAGGCCTCCGGGTCCTGCGGAAATACATAACTCATCGTCCGGGCCAGCGGTGCGCCGAGGGTACTGTTTTCCTGCGCGAGGGTATAATGGTAGGGCAATAGCCGATAACGCAGCATAAGTGCCTCTTTCACAACACGTTGGGTATAGTTACTGGCAAATACAGGTTCGGGGGCTGCGCCCGTCGCATCGCCGTGAACCCGCATCAGGGGCGAAAAAGCCCCCATCTGCAGCCAGCGGCGGTAAAGTTCTTCGTCCGGCGGACCACCCGTAAACCCACCCAGATCGCTGTGCATGTAGGCAAAGCCGCAAAGCCCCGCCGTCAGCATAATCGGCACCTGCGCCCGGAATGCACCCCAGTTCCGGCTCACATCGCCCGACCAGGGCAAGGCACCGTAGCGCTGCATACCCGCATAACCCGAGCGAACCAGGGTAAAAGGCCGCTGCTCCGGATGGTACTGCCCGTAGTTTTCATACAGCAGCCGCGCCCAGTAGCTGCCATACAGATTATGTACCTCCTCGGCTTTTCCGGTGCTGTGGATCATGGGCGAAGGGTGGTTTTCGGGTTCGCCCGAGTCGCACCACCAGCCGTCGGCCCCGCGCACAATCTGCGCTTCATAGCGCTGCCAGAGCCAGTCCCGCGCGGGTGCCTGAAACAGGTCCAGCAGGCCCGCCGGACCCGCCCAGAAGTCGGGGATCAGGTAGCTTTTACCCGACATTCCCCTGGCAAAATACCCCAGGCTATCCAATTGCCCGAAGAAACGGCTGCCTTTGGTAAAATAGGTTTCGGATATCAGAATGGTATGAATCTGCTGGCTGTCAAGTGTTTGCATCATGTTGTCCGGGCTGGGCCACTGCCTGCGGTCCCATTCGAAATCCCCCATCCGGCCCTTATCGCCAAACCAGTAGAGATCCAGCATCACCGCATCGAGCGGGAAGCCCGCCGCCAGGGTTTTGTTCACGGTACTAAGCAGTTCCTGCTGGCTTTTATAGCCGTAGCGCGACTGGATATAGCCCAGCGCCCAGCGCGGCGGCAGAGGCTGGCGGCCCGTAAGCTGCGTATAGCTTCGCACAATCTGGGGCAGTTCGCCGGGGATCAGGTACCAACTGAGGACCGTGTCTTTGAATCCCGCCTCACACACCCCGCCTTCGGTCTTGCCAATGTCGAAATACCCCCGACGGTAGCTGTCGAAAAATACGCCGTATCCCCCCGAAGTCAGCAGCAGGGGCACACTGAGGTTGAGGTCTTCTTCGCCCCAGAGGTAGCCGTATGTGGCTGTGTTATAGGCATATAACCTCCGCCCTCTGCGGTTCATTTCTACCGCCCGTGATCCTGCGCCATACACTTGCTGCCCTTCGGGCAACCGGAAGCGCAGGCCCGTGACAGGGCCTGTCAGGCTGTCGGTCGCGTCAAAAAAACCTGCCGCTTCCTGCTCAAAAACGAGGGTATTTCCTTTAATCAGCAGCAGCCTCAGGGGATTTTGCTCGATCCTCAGCAGGTATCCGTTCCAGGGAATGTCCACCGGGCGCCCCGGCTTCGCTTTTTTGATCTTCCGGAGCGGAAAAGGTACTGCCGACGCATTCACTCCTTCATTCAGCAGGCCTCCAAAGTCGCCATTGGGGCTGTAGTCCACCCGGAGGGCCGTTTCGTAGTTGGAAATCCGCAGGGCGTGGCGGCCATCGCTGAGGTAAATTTCCCGGCTTTCATTTTGTAGGGTAATGACTGTCAATGCCCCCGGCGTTTCGGCATCTCTGCCATCGGCGCGTTCGAGGGGGCCATGTTCATATTTTTCAAGGCGGGGATAATAGATGTCCGCATCGCCGCTGTCTTTGGCTACGATGGATCCATTCTGGTTGCGAAACACAAACGAAAGCTGTAAAAAGGGTTCGTCCTGCGGCAGGCCATAAAAGGAGCGGATATGAAAGCGGATGCGGTAGCGGTTTTTACCGAGCGCTGTCATGCGCATCCGGCGGTCGTCGGTGCCCCATTCTCCCTGTACATAGCGCCAGCCGCTGGGCTGGTCCGGGCTTCCGGTGATGATTCCTGTGTGGAGATAGACCGTTCCGTCGTAGTTTTTCAGTGCGCCGTTCCCCAGTTGTGCATCAAAAATTAGGGTTACCGTATCGTCGGCAGTGGGTTTTGCGGGGCTAACGGTAACGAGTTGGGCATCACATATCGGACTTCGGAATACAATAAAAAGGAACGTTATGGCACAAAGCAGAAGGAATCGCATGAGAATATTTTAGCGGTAATTTGAAGAAAAACGATGGGATATTCAACTAAACGGCTTGTATTTAAGCAAAAGGTTGAGTTATTTAGAATAAGCCAAATAGTATATGTTTGCTTTTGAAAGACGATAATTTCCCCATGAAGCTTCTGATTCTTCGCTTTTCTTCCATCGGGGACATTGTGCTGACCACTCCCGTGATCCGCAGCATCAAAAAAGCCCATCCCGACTGGGAAATTCACTATTTCACAAAACCGGCTTTCCGCCAGGTCCTTGAATCCAACCCCTACATAGACCGCCTCCACCTGCTGGAAAAAGACCTGGGTAAACAACTGCAATCGCTTCGTAAAGAAGGCTTTACCTATATCATTGACCTCCATCACAACCTCCGCACCCTCCGGATCAAACGCAGCCTCCGCCTGCCCTCCGCTACCTTCGACAAGCAAAACATCGCCAAGTTCCTGCTGGTTCGCTTCAAAAAAACCTTCCGCCCCATCCCGCACATCGTTACCCGCTACACAGATACGCTCCGCAAACTGAACATAGGCTCCGACGGAGAAGGGCTTGACTTTTTTTTGCCGGAAGGATACGAGGCCAAAGCGAAGGAAATACTTGCAAATCAATCGTTTAATAATCCTCTCGCGGTGGTTCTCGGAGCGCAGCACCGCACCAAGCGCTGGCTTCCCGCCCATTTTATCACCAGCCTTAACCAGATAGGACAGCCTGTGGTGTTGATTGGTGGCCCCGATGCCCGCAACGAAGCAGACGAAATCGCCGCCGGACTTCAGGTTCCCTGTATGGACGCCGTCGCCCGTTACGACCTGCTCACGTCTGCCGCCCTGATGAAGCAATGCCGCGCCGTGATCACCCACGATACCGGATTTATGCACATCGCAGCGGCTTTTCACATGAAAACCTATGTGCTCTGGGGCAGCACAGTTCCGGCGCTGGGGATGACGCCCTACCAAACAGAGCACTATTCGCTTGAAAATCAATCACTTTCCTGTCGTCCCTGCTCTAAACTCGGGCACGATGCCTGCCCCTTGGGCCACTTCCGCTGCATGACGGAACTGCTACCCGAACAGCTTACCCAGGCGCTGACTCAGCCTTAAAACTGAATTTTATAGCTCAGTACCGGGAAAAAGCTGGAGCCTTCCTGTGCCACAACTGCGTCGAGGGTAGGGTCATACTCGCGGTATTCTGCTGCTGCACTCTGGAAAATATTCTTGATCTGAATGGCCCAGGTGCTGTTGTAGCGTACATGGTTGCGGTTTAAGGTAAAGGTAAAATCAACCAGAAACAGCGGATCTTCCTGAATGGTAAAGGGATAGATTTCGTCATACACCGTCTCCCGCGCCAGGCGCGAAGCGTCGAGGCTTATGGGGGTGTAGCGCTGCCCGCCGATCAGAGAAAAATTGGTGTTGAGGCCCATGAGGGTGTTACCGCCCTTCTTGCGTCCCAGGCGGAACTCCTTGCCCATCAGCAGGTTAGCCTTGTATCCGGAATTGAATGCGGTGCTGTGGCGCAGACCTGCTGCATCGGTGTAGGTAGAGCTGAAAATACTGCCATTCAGCATATAATACAGACCCCGGCGCGAAAAACGCTCCAGACCCATGTCCAGACCCACGTTGCGGGCTGTGCCTTCGTTCACCAGAATCCGGAGCTGGTCGAGCTCGTCGAGGTTCAGCACAGAGTAGGTGCCCGTCGCCTCCACAGGTACATCAAACAGATGCTGATAATAGGTCTCCGCGCGGAACTTCAGGTGATCGCTCAGGAAGGCCTGGTAGCCCAGCACAAAGTGGTGTGAGCGCAGAAATTGCAGGTTGAGGTTGGGCTGGGTATAGGTGCCGCCGCTGTTGAGGCGGGTCATGTAGGTCGCATAATCTTCCACGCGGCTGTGAAGTCCATAGCCCGCAGAAAGGGTCTGCCGTGGCTCAAACTGCCAGCTGATGCCTGCGCGCGGCTCTACGGAGTAGTCTTTGTTGAGGTTGTAGTAAATGGCATGAAGGCCCGCATTAACAACCAGGGTTCGGGCGATTTTGAACTGAGACTGGCTGTAGGCCTGCACCATAAAGGTATTTCCCTGCTCATTTACCAGCGTATTCAGTTGATTCTCAATATAATTGTAATTGAGGTTAACGAAGTTGTGGTGGGTGCCGGTAACAATCACGCCCGTTTTGTTGGTGTGGCGCTGGGAGAAATTGTGCTGGATAAAGGAGGTGAACGTAATGGGCAGGCGGCGGTACTCGACCTTTTCACGCTGGCGCGAACTGATCGGCGTTTCCATATAGGTTTTATTGTCCCGCTGAAAACTGTAGGAGCCTACCAGCGAGGTGCTGATGAGGGTTCCGTTTGTAAACAGGTATTTGTGGTTCAGGCCCAGTGCGCCCATATCGGAGCGGAGTTGCAGTTCAAAACGATCCAGGTCCACAGCCCAGAGAGAATCGGGTTCGGCGGGCTTCAGGCGGTTGCTCAGGCCACCGATACCGAAGAGAGAGAAGGTACCTGCTTTTTCGGTGGGCAAATTGATCTTAAAGGAAAGGTCGTGGTAGGTGGGGGTTGAGAGGTAGCCGATCAGGTGTTTGGCAAAATTAAGGGTCGCATACCGGTAATTGACCAGATAAGATCCCTTGTGTCTGGCCGAAAGAGGCCCTTCTGCCGAAATATCTATCCCCAGTACCCCTGCCTGCAAGGCAAATTCATGCTTTTCATTGTTTCCCTCCCGAAAGGTAATGTCAAATACGCCCGAAGTTGCATTGCCATATTCTGCCGGAAAGGCGCCGATAAAAAAGTCTGAATTGCTCAGAAGCTGGTTGCTGAAAATGGTGAAGGTACCACTCGAACTGCCGATCCGCGCAAAGTGTGTCGGGTTCGGGATGTCTATTCCCTCTAAGCGGTAGAGCATGCCTCTGGGTGAGTTGCCCCGCACGGAAACGTAGTTTTCGGAGAAATAGGGGCTGCCAACCACGCCCGGCATAGAGGCGGCCACGCGCGTCGGGTCATCGAGACCGCCTGCGATTTTCCGGGTTTCCTCCGGCTCAAAGGAGAGCGCACTGACGGAAGCCATCCGGTTGCGGGTAGTGCCTTTCTGGCGGGTAGGGTAGAGGTTTACCTCGTCTAATTGGTAATAGTTCTCTTCGAGCAGGATTTCGAGCCGCAGCTCCTTTGCCGAAACCAGCAGCACGCCGTTTTCAGTGTGGGCGAGATAACCTTTGCGGGTAAAATTGATGTTGTGGCGGCCTACGGGTACCTCCAGCCGGAACAGACCCTTCGCATCGCTTTGGGTGCGGAGCGTGTCGCCTGATACTTCTATCCATACCTGGGTGGCCGGCAGCGGAAGGCGGGAGTAATGATCCAGTACAATGCCGCGCAGGGTGCCATTTAAGGGCTGTGCCTGCAGCCCTGTAGCGGCCCAGAAAAGCACAGAAATAAAAATGATCCGCAGGAGGGGAGAAGAATGCATGAACGTATGGTTAAACAGGTTACCTAACCCGTAAGCGTCTGCAAAGTTTCGGCTTACTTAGAAACAATCCAAACAAATTGTCACCGAAACAGACAAGAATCCTACGGAATAAGGTCAAACATACGCCGAATGCGCTCCCGGCTCCAATGTCTTTTGTCACCGGGTGTCCTGCCTCAGGTCAGCAGCGGCGCTAACGGATTTCTTCGACTACCAGCAGACACATTTTTACGCCGACAACACGCACCCGCGAGCCTTTGCGGATGATCAGCGAGCGGGAAATCACCTCCACTTCCGTGTCTCCGATCAGGGCATACCCGGTCAGACACATGGTGGTGAGGCTGCAGCCTTCAAGCCCGATCATACGTTCGAGCTGCAAGCGCTGTTCTGACCTGTCTTCAAGTGAAGCAGGCCGTCTCTGAAACCAGAAGGTAAGCAGAAGCATAGGTCATGGTCGTTAAGAAAAGGTGATCGTTTTGCGGGGGCGGGCGAAACAAAATCATCCTTCTGGCGGGCAACGACGTCTCTCAGTAGTTAAACGGAATGGGCAGGGGAGATGTTGCGCGGGAAGCAGGGAAGTCCGGATCGCAGATTGTTTTAGTTGGGCAGATTTTTTACTTTGTGATCCGATTCCGCCACTTATTCCCCTTGCCATGCCATCCTCCAGCCCCCAGACCTTCCTCGATTATTTTTACCAGTGGGAGCAGACCCGCCCCGATGCCGCCTATCTCCATCAACCCCTGGGGGGCCAGTGGATCAGCTACACCTGGCGGGAAGTGGGCGATCAGGCCCGGCGGATGGTTACAGCGCTCCGCGCCATGGGACTCCAGCCCCAGGCCAAAGTAGGACTCATCTCCAAAAACTGCGCACACTGGATTATCGCGGATATTGCCCTGAAAATGGGCGGCTGGGTCTCTGTGCCCTTTTACCCCAATCTTACCGCCGATCAGCTGGCACAGGTGCTCGAACACAGTGAATGTCAGGTACTTCTGGTCGGGAAACTCGACTCCCTTGAAGCGGTAAAAGAAGGTACGCCTCCCCATATCACCTGCATCGCCCTGCCGCTGTGCAAAGACCCGGACATGATCCGCTGGGAAACCCTCATCGCCACCCATGAACCGGTCAGCGAAAACCGCCAGCCGGACCCCGGCGAAATTGAGACCATTGTCTATACCTCCGGCACCACAGGTCTGCCCAAAGGTGTGGTCAAAACCTATTTTGGCAACTCGGCAGGCATACGCTCGACCATTCAACTGACACAACTCGACAAAATCGAAGGCCGCTTTTTCTCCTACCTGCCCCTGAATCACGACGCCGAGCGGATTGTCGTCGAAGGAGGCAGCATCATCAATGGAGGCATGGTCTATTTTGCCGAATCCCTCGATACCTTCATGGACAACCTGCGCACCGCCAGGCCCACCATTTTTCTGGCAGTGCCCCGCATCTGGGTCAAGTTTCAGATGGGGATCCTCGAAAAACTCCCCGCCCGCAAGCTCAAACCCCTGCTGAAAATCCCCATTGTCTCCGGGCTGATCAAAAAACGCATCCTCAAAGGCATCGGACTCGATAAAGTGATCTGGGCCATTTCCGGCGCTGCGCCCATCGCCCCGGCTACCCTCAAGTGGTTTTCCCGCATCGGCCTCGCGATCAGCGAAGGCTACGGCATGACCGAAAACAGCGCTGTCTGCACCGTAAACCCCCGCACGGACATCCGGATCGGCACCGTCGGCAAACCCTATGAGGGATGTGAGCTAAAAATTGACCCCGATACGAAAGAAGTGCTTATGCGCGCAGACTGGGTGATGAAAGGCTATTTCAAAAACCCGGCACTCACAGCCGAAATCCTCCGCGACGGCTGGCTGCACACCGGAGATATGGGCGAACTGACACCCGAAGGCTATCTCAAAATCACCGGAAGGGTGAAAGATATGTTTAAAACCTCCAAAGGTGAGTACATTTTGCCGGTGCCGATGGAGAAAATGTTTCTTTCCAATACCCTAATCGAACAAGTGTGCGTGGTAGGGTATGGCATGCCCCAGCCTTTTGCCCTGGTCAATCTCTCCGATCCGGCACGCCACATGGAAGCGGCGGAGGTAGAAGCTTCCCTGACCCATACGCTGCTCGAAATCAATGCCTCGCTCGCCGATTATGAGCAGGTAAACAAGGTTGTGATTACCCAGGACGTATGGACCGTGGAAAACGGCCTCATCACACCGACCCTCAAAGTCCGCCGGAATGTGATGGACAGCCGCTATCTGGTGCGTATTGAAGAGTGGTATAAACAGGAAGATCGTAAGGTTATCTGGGAATAACATACATGGGTTATATTTATAAGTTATTGGAATATTTGTAGAGTGAATGGTCGTATAATTTGGCGGAATAAAACCCCTGATTATGCGATACTTGGAAAACCGCACTTCTCTCAGACTTAGAACTACCCGTTGGCTTCTGGCAGGAGGGCTGATTCTGGCAGGCATTGCCGGAATTTTGTCCACCATGGAAACGAGCATCAGCGGGATTGTCAATACCTACGCCAGGGTTACAGCGATCGGCACCCAGAGTGTTACCTTGCAGAGTTCCAGCGGCTTTTCGGTCGGCGACAAGGTGTTGCTGATCCAGATGAAAGGCGCTACCATCAGCACGGCCAACGACAGCACCTATGGCAATATTACCGGCTATGGCAATGCAGGAAACTATGAATTTGCCACCGTTACGGCCAAAAGTGGCAGAACCCTCACCTTTTCGCGCACCTTATGCCGCAGCTACACCTCTTCTGATGTGGTGCAGCTGATCCGCATACCCGTGTACACAGGCGATGTGCGGGTGACAAACACACTCACAGCCAAGAGCTGGGACGGCACGACCGGCGGTGTGCTGGCGATCGAAGTTCAGGGCAAACTCACCCTCGCTGCCGACATCAACCTTCAGGGTACGGGCTTTCGGGGCGGCGAATTTAATGGTTCAGCCACCAGCGGCGGTCTGGACTACTATTGTGATGTAAACTCCGGAAAAGGAGGGGTAAAAGGCGAGGGCGCTGTCGAATTGGCGCAGGCAGGTTGCCGGGGCAAACTGGCCACAGGCGGCGGCGGTGGCAATGACCACAACGGCGGCGGTGGTGGCGGCGGCAACTACGGCAGTGGCGGCATCGGCGGCCACGGCTGGCTTTCCAATACGCCCGGACAATTAAGCGACCTCTACAAAGGAGGCCGGGGTGGTATGGCGCTCAATACCTTGTATGACGCAGGTACGCCCAAGCTCTTTCTGGGTGGCGGCGGTGGCGGTGGCCACCAGAACAATGGCGCGAGCATTCCCGCCGGAGACGGTGCAGGAATCGCCATTATCATCGCCCAGACCCTCGAAGTTACGGTTGCAAGAAGCATCAAGGCCGGAGCCCAGGACGCTACCGATGTGACGGTAAATGACGGTGCAGGTGGCGGCGGTGGCGGCGGAGCCATTTTGCTGGATATCGGTTCCTTCATCCGCCCCAATCTCCTTACCCTCGATGTATCCGGCGGCGATGGCGCTTCGGTCATTACCAGCGATCAGCATGGGCCGGGCGGTGGTGGCGGCGGCGGATATATCAACAGCACCAGCGCCCTGCCTTCAGGTCTGGTCATCAATATCAGCGGGGGAGACCCGGGCCTTTTTATTACCACCAATACCTCAAACCCGTATAGAAATACCTCGCACGGAGCTACATACGGTGCGCCGGGAGCCATTGTCGAAAACCTGATCCTCCAGACCTGCTCGGCACCGCCGCTCCTCGATCTGGACAACAATTCGGCCAGTACTAACTTCAGCATCTCTTATACTACCGGCACTGCACCACAGTCCATTGCTGTCTTCAACAAGGTCAGCATCACCGACCAGGATGATGTCAACATGACCTATGCCGAGATCACGCTCAGCAATCCCTTTAACGGAAGCAACGAAGGCCTGGCACTGACCGTACCCGAATCAACGATCACAGGGCTTGGCCTCAATGTAACGTTCAGCGTGGACAGCCTCGTTGCGTACTTCTCCGGCGAAGCTGCGATCAATACCTACCGCCAGGCGATTGCGTATATCGGCTACCGCAACAGGGCCGCAG
The DNA here is from genome assembly GCA_004292985.1 of Bacteroidota bacterium. Classification (GTDB taxonomy): domain Bacteria; phylum Bacteroidota; class Bacteroidia; order J057; family J057; genus RDXT01. Next base: position 3,510 of record RDXT01000798.1, on the reverse strand, counting down.
GGGCCAACCTCACGACCCGCATCATCAATGTGAAAGTGGACGATGGCGGCGCATACAGCAACATTCCGCAGGTGAGCGTGTTGATGATCGCAGGGAATTTTCCGGTCGAATGGCTCTCCTTTGAGGCTGAGTCTCAGGGAAGCAATGCCCGGCTGAGCTGGGCCACCGCCTCGGAGCTGAACAGCGATTTCTTCATCGTGGAGCGCTCCGTTGATGGCCAGACATTCGAGATGCGCGGCAAAGTACAGGCTGCGGGCACTACGCAGGAGCGGTCCGACTATGATTATACCGATGCAAATGTAAGGTCAGCGGGCGGGGCTTCTGTCTATTACCGCCTCAAACAAGTGGACATTGACGGTACCTTCAGCTACAGTTCACTGGTCGAGCTGAAACTTCCGGAATCGGGAAAGGCTACCTTGTCGGTGTACCCAAATCCTGCCCGCGAATCGGCTACCCTGCGGGTTCCGGTAAGCAAAACAGGCACCTGGACCCTGCGTGTTCTGAGCCTTGCAGGCCAGGAAATGCACCGCGAGCCCATCGGAGAGGTAGATGAGTTTGTACTTTCCGTAGCGTCTCTGACACCGGGAACCTATATCGTGCAGATTTCTGACGGGCGCGAAACGCTCAGCCAGAAGCTTGTCGTACAATAAAGAGAGCGGATTACTCCGTAAGCATGGCAGCGCCGAACACACCGGCGCTGTCACCCATTTTGGGCCTCAGGATCAGGGTCTCCATCCGGGGATTAAAGACATATTTCTCCACTTCGCGTGCGCCTTCGTTGTATAGCACATCGAGGTTGCTCACGCCGCCGCCCAGCACAATGGCTTCGGGATCGAGAATATTGATGATCGGTCCCAGCGCCTTGCCAAAAAAATGGATCAGCCTTTCGATGGTTTCGGTAGCTGCCGGGTCGCTTTTGTCGAGATACCGCTGATATATCTCTTTGAGTTTCAGCTTATTGCCGGTCAGTTTCAGGTACCAGCGCTCAGATGAAGGGCCGGAAAGAATGGTCTCTACACAGCCTATACGCCCGCAGTAGCAGGGGCCACCCGATTCGTCGAGGAAATTGTGTCCCCACTCTCCGCCGATGCTGTGCCGCCCGTTGATCACTTTGCCATTGGCCACGACTCCGCCGCCAACCCCTGTGCCCATAATCACCCCGAAGATCATCTCCGCACCGGGGGCTTTTTCGGCGGCGGCACCTGCGCGGGCTTCTGCCAGCGCGAAGCAGTTGGCATCATTCGCCATGAGGACCTGAAGGCCTGTCAGGGTTTCGAGGTCCTTTTTTAATGGCTGGCCGATCAGGCAAACGGTGTTGCTGTTTTTCAGTGTATGCGAATCCGGGTCGAGGGCGCCAGGCGTGCCGATACCAATCCGGCTGGGAGTGAGTCCGGTCTCTGCGGCCAGCATGCCGATGAGTTTGTGCATTTGCCCCAGAATATGCTGGTAGCCATGCTCCTGCTCAGTAGGCACCCGCAGGCGCGCAAGGGTGTGGTATTGCGCATCCGCATCCACGACAATGCCTTCTACTTTGGTGCCGCCGAGATCTATCCCCCAGAGTGGTTTCATTTTGCAGGTAATCAGTAAGTTGGGCGAAAATATACGTTTTTCTGAAAAAAAATACCCTGTCCGCAACAGACAGGGCATAATTTATCGTGTTCTGAGCTTCTCAGATCACATATGGCTCAACGCTGCCTCACCGCGCAGGATGGGGTGGGCTTTCTCCAGGTCTTTTTTGATAGGCGAAGTGCGGATGGCATACACCAGCTCGATCGCCGGACGTGCGTCTTCCATCCCGAAGCCATTGCCGGCCAGGATGTCCTCATACACGCGGGTGTGGAGGTCGGTAAAGCCTTCGGAAAACTCGATTTCTTCACCGTTTACCGTAATGGAGCGGTAGGTGGTTTTTCCGGCTGCTTTGGCTGCCGGTGGCAGGTCATTGCGGTCAATGGAGAGGAACCAGGACACGCGGGCATTCTGAAGTTCGATATAGCCGCTGGCCTTGGTGCGCTCGTAGAGGTGCGTTTCGGTGGACTGCGCCGGGCCGAAAAGCCAGATCAGCAGGTCGTAGAAGTGCACACCGATATTGGTCGAGATACCGCCGGATTTGTCCTCATTTCCTTTCCAGGAATAGAGATACCAGGGACCGCGGGAGGTCATATAGGTCAGATTTACCTCGTATTTGGTGTCTGAGGGCGCTTCCTGGATTTTTTTCCGCAGGGCGATCAGGGCAGGGTGCACGCGCAGTTGCAGCACGCTATATACTTTTCCGGGCGACTCGGCTTCCATCTCCTGGAGGGCATCGAGCTGCCAGGGGTTGGCTACGAGCGGCTTTTCGCAGATGGCATTGGCACCCAGGCGCAGCGCCAGACGGATGTGCGCATCGTGCAGGTAGTTGGGCGTACAGACGCTGAGATAATCTATCGGACGGCGGGTGGTATCGCGGCGCAGGCGGTCGAGGTGGCGGTCGAAGCGCTCATACTCGGTAAAAAAAGAAGCATCGGGGAAATAACGGTCCAGAATACCTACAGAGTCGTTCGGATCAAGCGCTGCCTTCAGCGTATTTCCGGTATCATGGATAGCTTGCAGATGCCGGGGGGCGATGTAACCGGCAACCCCGGTCATGGCAAAATATTTCATAAATGGGGAATTGTAGTGATAATACACCTAATTATACAAAAAATCCTTCTCACATAAAAAGCTCATTTCAGGCATTTACAACCTCTGCCGCCTGCTTTTTCTCCAGAAAATCCACGATCAGCTCCCATTTCAGGCATTTACAACCTCTGCCGCCTGCTTTTTCTCCAGAAAATCCACGATCAGCTCCAGGATCTGGGCAGCACTTTTGCCATCGCCAAAATAGGTCCGGATCGCGTCGCCAAAGTCAGTATCACCTGCTTCGATGCGGGCTTCCCAGTCTTTGAGGGCCTGGCGGATTTTGTCTGGGTTGGGGCCTGTGATCACATTGCCACCGGCAAGTACGGTTTCCACCCATTCGGTTTCTTCGCGCACCGTGATGCAGGGACGCTGAAGGAAAAACGCTTCTTTCTGAAGGCCACCCGAATCGGTCAGCACCAGGCGCGAAGCTTCCAGCAACTGCATCATGTCGAGATAGCCGACGGGCTTCACCAGGTGCAGGCGTGGGTGCGCGCTCCAGTCCGGCAAAATTTTAGGCAGCAGGTTGGATGTGCGCGGGTGCACCGGAAATACAATATCCGTGCCTTCCGCTGCAATTTCATTAAACATATCGAGCAGCCTGCCCAGGTTTTCGGCGCTGTCGGTATTCTCGGCACGGTGGACCGTAGCGAGAATATATCCATTGCGCTTCAGGCCCATTTCTTCCAGAACCTTCGATTTGCGGGCGGCCAGTTCCACACTGTAAAGCACCGTATCATACATGATATCGCCGGTAGGAGCGGTTTTTTCGCCCAGGCCTTCGCGGATCAGGTTTTCGACAGCGGTGGGGGTAGGGGCCAGCAGCAGGTCGGAGATATGATCCGACACCACGCG
>RDXT01000207.1 GCA_004292985.1 Bacteroidota bacterium | reverse complement strand
ACTCTCTTCCGGTCTCATCAAGGAACAAAACCTGCCGCTGTGGCTGCTTATCCTGCTGGAGGCTGAACTGCTGGGAGGCGGACTCCGCTTAGGCCCGCTCGGAAGCCGCATCGTAGCCGAGCAGATTATGTGGACCCTCCTGGAGGACCGCGGATCTGTGCTGAACACCGATGCCAGCAAAGAGCTTGCCCAACTGGCTCCCATGGGTCTGGAGAATCTGAAAATCACTGATCTGCTGGGCTGGCTTGAGCCTCCGGTCATCAAACCCGCAGAGCTGCTAAACGAAGTCTCTACCAGGTCTCTTGAACCACAAAGTGTTATGGCTACCCGCTCGCTCGATAATATCCCCAACCCTTCCTATAGGGGTGACGAATTAAAGGAGCTTACATTAGCCGAATATAATATCCATCTGGATCGGGTGAGATACCTGAGTTTGAGGACGGCGATTCTGGGGAACGGATTCTACGACATCAGCACCCCCCGGACCGAAAACTATTTTGAGTTGTTCGAGGCCCATGAGTACAGCGAGCCAGGCGGGAAAGCTACCCAACTGATCAAAGTATATATCAGCCGCAAGTCCATCCTGCATCACCTCGGACTGGATACCTCAGTCAACTATAACCAGTTGATCAGAGGGGTCATGTTTACCCTGGGTGTGGAAAAGGGCAGCGTTCATGCTGTAGTTGAGCCTACGGGAGAGCAGGGACAGCGTATTGCCGGTACTACTCACTACTGGTATCTGTCCAACCTCAAGTGGCTGGTCAAAGGCGACGGCACCTACACCGACGATGCGGGTGGCGCGTACACAATGCCCCTTCCCGAACTCGAATCGAAGGCCAACGCACTCAAAGCTGCTTTTGTGCAGGACGCATTCGCCTCGCTCCGAAACTCAGGTATGCCCGACATTGTGATAAACGGCTCTGTGCTGGCCAAATTGTTAGGAGAGACAGCATCTGGCATATTTCCTGATGTAACATTTAGTCTGGCAGCCGCCACAGGTCAGGAAATCATCGATACGCAGGGCATTCATCCTGTTGGCTTCGGAGTTCCAGAATCATCGTTCTTCACGCTTGCACTCAAATCAACAGTTAATGGAGCCACAAGCTACAGTGAAAGAAGCCGGGTATATCCGCCATGGTGTTACTTCTGATAATATGAGAAGACTGATATTTTTCATAAACCTGATGGTACTCTGTGCCATCAGGTTTGTCTTTGCTCAGGACCTGATGTTTACCCATCTTCCCGGTGTTCCCTACACTTCGGACATAAAAATGGATTCACGCGGCTTTATATGGATCAGCTCCTATGAGAATTTATATCAGTACAATGGCCTGAGTTCCCTTCAATTCGGAACCAAAGATTCTCTCAAGGGCTTTAACATCCAAAGCCCTGTGTATGAGGACTCTGCAAACAATCTGTGGTTCTGTACCCAAAGTGCCATACACTGTTATGTCCGGAAAACCGGGAAGGTCTCCCATTACTACCTGACCCAGGAAGATGGCACGGAGATTCGTGAAGGATATCACATGTTCGACCTCGATGCTGAGGGTTATTTACTGATTAAAGTAGAACATCTGCTATTCAGATTTGATACCCGCTCTCTCTATCAGCCCAGGCCTTCCTTTGTACAGATATACAATAACTATTCTGGCTATCATATTATCCCGCTCCAACTCCCAGTGAGAGGGAAAACAGGATGTTATCTGGCAGACCTTAACGATGAAATTATCACCTTCCGCATCAAGCCGCAATTTGTCATTTTAGATACGATAGATACACCATTGACTCTTTTCGAGGGG
>RDXT01000655.1 GCA_004292985.1 Bacteroidota bacterium | reverse complement strand
CGGGCTTCGCGGAGCAGGTCGGTCGCATAGGCAAACTCCGCATCAATGGCCGCAGAGTCGAGGCGGGTAACCTTTAGCTCCAACTGCTCCTCGATCGGGCGGCGGTGGTAATTGTAGCCCCAGAGCATAAAAAAGAAAAAAACAGCCGCACTGGCCCAGGCCGCCAGCGAAAGCAGCAGGTGTCCGCTTTTCTGGAGAAAGGTCCGGGAAGGTGCCGACACAGGCGGATTTTTCCGGGAACGAACCCAATTTACCCCTTTATACCCGATCACAGACAGCAAAACAACCACCAGCACCCAGAGCCAGGGTAGCGGTGACCAGCCGAGGCTATAGTCCCACAGATAGCGGATCAGCACAAAGAGACCCCGCGCATACACTACCTCCGTAAAATAGGGATTGGCAGCAAAAAGGGCCTTTAACAGAAACGTTAGCCCCCCCAGACCCATCCAGATCCAGCGTTTGTCTATTCCAGGTAAATCCGGATTTTTCATAAGGTCTGAACGGCTTACATTCGTTTACGTTCAAATATAGTGTAGCTTTTGAACTTAAAGGTTCGTCTGCTATATTCAGTCCGAATTTACCAAACGCCCCTGATATGGCCATCCGAATCGGCAGATGGGACTGTGTGACCTGCGGAACCACAGGCATCCTGGGTCCTGAAACACGCTGTCCCCATTGCGGGGCCTCCCGTCCTGCAAATGTGCGCTTTTATCTCCCCGAAGATGCAGAGGAGGTAACGGAGCATACCCATATCGAGGAAGCCCGCAGCGGTGCCGACTGGATCTGCGGACATTGCCAGACGCAAAATAAAGCCGCGCAAAGCATCTGCAAAGCCTGCGGCAATGAGCGCGACGAAAGCAGCGAGGATGTGGCACTTCAGGAGCGGGAGTACAGCCTGGATCAGACGCCCAGAGGCAGTTTTGCCAGAGAAAGAACCGTTCACCCCCTCGCGCAGAAAGTTCCGAAAAAAACCAATCCCTGGTTCCGGGGTATCCTCTTTCTGGGTATAGGTATCGCGGCAGCCTTACTGTTTTTGCGCTCTTTTCCCCGTCCGATCGAGGTAAAGGCTGAAAGCTTCAGGTGGGAACGCAGCCTTCAAATGCTTCATAACGAGCAGGTTAGCAAGGAAGAATGGAGTACTCCTCCAGGTGCATATAATGTGCAGGCGTTTCAGGCCATCCGCGAATACCGCCAGGTGCTGCGCGGCTACGAAACCCGAACCCGTCAGGTGCGGGTGCAGGTGGGTACGGAGCGTTATGTCTGCGGGCAGATAGACAAAGGAAACGGATATTTTGAAGATAAATACTGCAACCGCCCGGTCTATGAGTCGCGGACAGAAAACTACCAGGAGCCTGTATATGACCAGGTGCCCGTATATGCCACCAAGTATCGCTTTAACCTCATGGAGTGGGTCGCCCACGAAAAAAACCTGCTGAAAAGTGCCGGAAGCAACCATTCTCCCCAGTGGCCTTTACCTCCCAAAGTAGCTGATCCCAAAAACTGGAAAGAGGGAGAGCGGACCGAAACCTACTTCGTTTCTGTGAGGGAAAACGACGGCGATGTGCATGAAGAGAAGGTCGGGGCGCAGTTTTGGAGCAAATTAAACGAGGGAAGCCCGCTCAAAGCCAAGCGTTCGCTCCTGTTTGATGTGTATTATGGATTAGATGAGCCGGAAAAGGGCCGTTAATCCTCTTCTGCCAGGTCTAAGACCATAATTTTCTGCCAGATTTTCACCGAAAGTCCCTGCGCAAGCTGCTCCACGTCATTTACGGCATTTAAAACGATGGGATCATCCATGTTCTGTCCAAAAAGGGCGGCTGTTTTGGCTATGAGGGCCAGCAATTCGGAGCAATAGTCGAGGTAGCGGTTAAGCTGGGGTTTATTCAGAATGCGCTCAGGGGAGGAAGGGGTTGCTTTGAGCGCCGCAAACAAAAAAGCTGGGTCCTTGGTGAGCTGGTGCATATCTACCACGTGGGCGATGCTTCGCAACTGGTGAAGGGACTGAAGGGCTGCCCTGCGCTTGAGGTGGGACTCCAGATTCATCAGCGTAAACAGCGCCAGGCCCATGAATATCAGCTCATTAATGGCCGACTCGGTAGCCTGGAGCAGGTCGGGCATACCATTGGGGTTAAAGGTAAAATGCCGCCCCAGCTGGGTAAGCGCCCAGACCACCAGCCCCAACAGAAGGACACCCGATACCACCGAAGCAATCCGGACGACCCACACCGGGTGCCGCAACTGCCGCGCCAGCGCCTCGGACTCGCCGGCCAGCACCCGAAATTCGGCGCAGACCCGGCTGAGGCCCGACACCGGAAAACGCTCGCAAATTCGTTTTTCCAGGTGCACGATGGTCTGCAAAATCAGATCAGGCCGCAGTTCTGTGTATTTACCGCTTTCCGGCTTTTTCTTTAAGGCAGGAAAAAGGGTAGCCAGGGTAAAAAAAGTCGCGAGGGTGGATTGTCGCTTGCTCATCGTTTTTCTTTAAACTGCGCAATGGCTTCTTTGGTAAATGTGCTCAGTACCAGCCTGCCGCTGATGGCCGCCCGCTCGCTGAGGAGGGTGTCCCAGTGCTCCGTGCCCTGCCAGAAAACCCGTTTCAGTTCGCGCATAGCTTCGGGGCTATAGGCACAGAGGCGCTCTGCCAGCACTGCGACCCCTGCGTCGAGGGCCGCAATATCTTCAAACAGCTCGTTGTACAGTCCTTTTTGCCGCGCCCACTCTGCCGGGTAAAAGGTGGAGGCATCTATGGCCAGTTGCGAGAAGGCCGAGAGGCCCATTTTGCGCTCGACCGCAGGCCCCACAACAAAGGGGCCGATGCCCACATTCAGCTCGCTGAGCTTCACTGCCGCCTGCGGGGTCGCGAGGCAGTAGTCGGTCGCGGCAGCCAGACCCACGCCACCGCCCACGGCTTTGCCCTGCACCCGGCCTATGACGAACTTCGGACATGTGCGTATCGCGTTGATTACCAGGGCAAAGCCCGAGAAAAAAGCCAGACCGCTTTCCTCGGTTTCGATGGCAGCCAGCTCATCGAAACTGGCTCCGGCGCAGAAGGTGCGATCTCCCCCGCTGCACAGCACCACCACACGAATAGCCTCCTGCGCCCCCGCTTCGCGGATCGCAGCGGCCAACTCCCGCAGCAGGCGGCCCGGCAGCGAATTTTGTGCAGGGTGCGAAAAGCGGATGGTGGCGATACCGCCCGCGGTTTCCAGTTCAACCTTTCCTTCAAGAACCATACAAGCACATCATTAAAAAGCCCCTTATTCCCCCTATCCCCCTTATTTCCCTATTTCCCCTATCCCCTTATTCCGGTTAAATGTATTCATCGTCTGCTGAAGCCCGGCGACCGCAAAGGATTGAATGGCATCGGCGCAGGTGTCGAGCAGTTCGGGAATCAGCGGCTGTTCCTCTGCCGGGAAGGGCGAGAGCACAAAATCGGCCTGCCTGCCTTTGGGAAAATCGTTGCCTACGCCCACGCGCATACGCGCCCAGTTGTCATTGCCCAGCAGTTCCTGGATGCTTTTGAGGCCGTTGTGGCCGCCGTCGGAGCCTTTGGGGCGGATGCGGACCGCGCCGAAAGGCAGCGCAATATCGTCGGTGATCACCAGAAGATTTTCCGGCGGAATTTTGTGTTTGTCCAGGTGAAATCGCACCGCCTTGCCGCTGAGGTTCATATAGGTTGTCGGCAGGATACAGATCAGCTGCTTACCCCGGAATTTCGCCACGGCAGATGTAGCATAGCGGTCGCTTTCGGGAAACACCCCGAGGCGGTCCATGAGGCGCTCCAGGACCATAAAGCCGATGTTGTGCCTTGTGTTGCGGTACTCTTCGCCAATATTGCCCAGACCAGTGATGAGGTACTTCATGAGAGGGGATTTGCCGCAGGAAGGGAAGCTATATACATAAAAAAAGCCACATACGGGATGTATGAGGCTTTTTTTGTGGTGTGGGCCGGAATCGAACCGGCGACACATGGATTTTCAGTCCATTGCTCTACCAACTGAGCTACCGCACCTTTAAATTTTAGTGTGGCGAAGGTACTGCGGGTTTTGCACTTCTCCAAGAAAGTGTACGATATTTTTTCAATTAGGTTCAAAAAGGGCTATTCCAGGGTATAGACTTTGGCTTCCCAGGGAAAAACCGCCTCACGGCCCACCCATTCATCTGCCACGCGGCGACTTTGGGTCACCTCGCGCCAGTAGCGCCCGGCGGGGGTGGCAGGGAAGTGCGGAACCACATATTCGCCTCCGTCGAAAGGCTTATCTGTGCCGAAGTCAGAAAAATTGGCGACCACCACCACCATGTGAGGCCCGGAGCCGCGCTGCCACACGATCACCCGTTTGCCATGACTGAAATCCTGGTGAATAAAGCGGGTATCATTCAGCGAAAGGGCCTCCGATTCTGTGCGGAAATGAACCAGCCGCACCACATAGTCAAATACGCGCCTGCGCCAGTCCTCTTTCATGCGGTCGTAATTGACGGGGTCCACCTGCTTGTTGCTGTCGCCTTCGGCATTGTCTATCGCCAGGTCGTGCTGGTCGGCAAACTCGTCTCCGGCGAGGATCATCGGGATACCCACTGCTGTGAGCAGGCAGACAAAACCCAGCTTGATGCGGCGCTCCACATCCGTTACGCCATTGTTTATCAGGTAGTTATACAGGCGCTCATTGCCGTATCCGCCCACATCGTGGGAGGTGAGGTAGTTGACGGCCTGCGCGCCATCGGTAAAGCCGAGGTTGCGGCAATCTATGAGGTTATAGACACTCTGCTCGAAAATTTCGCCCTCCGAAGCCTGGCCCAGCAGCACTTTGCGGGAGATGTGCTTAAATCGTTCATTCCAGAGGCCATCGAGCCTGCGCTGGTGCACGAGGGCCAGGGGCACACTCAGTTCTTCGCCCACGACCAGAAACTGTTCGCTTTTTCCTCCGAGAGAGGCCCAGATTTCGCGGGCCATGTCCTTGCATTCCTCCAGAAAGTCGTAGCTGGCAATGTTGTTGACACTGTCGAGCCGCAGACCATCTATCTTGTAATAGAGCATCCAGTGGGCGATATGGGCCTTCATGTACTCGCGGGAGGGCACATACCAGTCTTTTTTGCCGCTTAAGGGGTGGTATCCGTTTACCCAATAGCCATATTTCAGGAGATCACCCCCAAATCCATCGCGGTCGCCCTGCTCCGGGTCGCGGGTTGGGTCGTCTTTGGGCTTCCAGTGGATAAAAAAGTCGAGGAAGTTTATGCTCTTATACGGATTTTCCCTTGCAAATGCCATTACGGCATCTAAAAAGAAGCGGATTCCGTGCTGGTGGCAGGTATCGATCAAGTGAGCGAGGTCACTGCTGGCAGTTGGGGCTGGTTTCCCTTCAGGATGCCCCAGCGAGCTGTCGGCTGCGAAGTAGTTGGCGGTGCCGTAGCCCCATTTGTACTTGTCGTCGTTGTAACGGTCGGGGCTGTCAGCAGGCGGGAGCAGTTCGAGGGCATTGATGCCCAGGTCGGAGAGGTGGCTGTTTCCCTCTTGCAGCACTGCAATATTCCGAAAGTCGGGTGCGGATACCTGTGGGTCTATGAGCGCTTCGACATCGCGGAAGGTGCCTGTGCCGATGGACGCCGGACTTCCTTCCGTTTTGGATTTGGTCCAGCGGGTAGGCAGTTCGTAAATGACCAGTTTGTGGTTGGGCGGCAGCTGCGCTGAAAGGGCTTTGCTGGTATCCACCGTTTGCCCGCCTGGATCGCAGGGGATCAGCTGGCCTTTTTTATACATAATCACCCCGGCGGCATCGCCACTGCGCATGCTGCCTTTTTCGGAGGGAGCTGGTGCCTGATAGCGCCAGTCCACCACCACTGCGGTAGGGTCGGTGGCGTAGAGCGGCAGCTCGCGGCTGTCGTAGGGGTTGGATTGCCGCACCTTAAACCAGTAGTGATAGACCTTGCCGCTGAGCATTTTGCAGTCGCGGGCGGCTACCTGCCAGAGGTCGGGAAAGCCTCCCACCTGGGTCAGCGGAATCTCCCGGAAGGCCTTGAAGGGAGCTTCTCCGGCAGCGATCTGCCCGATGTACAGTGCGGGCGCAGGGTCGGTGTGGCCCGGACGCCAGAGAACAAAGTGGGTCTTTTTGCGCTCAAACAGGTCAATGGTCATCGGCTGCTAATGGGTTTTTGTTTGCAGAGGCTAAGGTACAGGATTTACCGGACGGAATGCAACAGATTGCCGCCCTGCACTTCTTTTTTACTACGGAAACAATCGTGTATTTTACTGGGACTCATCTACTTATTCGCAAAAATGAAACGACTGCTTCTGCTTCTGACCTTAGTGGCTCTCTGGAGCTACCTGCGCGCCGATGTGCGGCCTGCGCGTGTATTTGCCGACCATATGGTGCTCCAGCGGGGGCAGCCTGTACCTGTATGGGGCTGGGCCAAACCCGGCGAAAAAATCACCCTCACCTTCAACGGCCAGACCCTGCGTACCCAGGCCGCCAAAGACAGCACCTGGCGCATAGACCTGGTGCCCATGCAGGCGGGCGGACCTTTTACCATGACCCTCGCCGGGAAAAAGAACACGGTTACGCTTCAGGATATTCTGATCGGTGAAGTGTGGATATGCTCCGGACAATCCAACATGGAGTGGCCCCTGAGCCAGACCCGCGATGCCGAAGCCGAAATAGCCGCTGCCAACTATCCGCAGATCCGGCAGTTGTATGTGCGCCACGAGATCGCCATGTCTCCCCGCAAAGACCTGCCTAATGGTGCCTGGACCGCCTGCTCGCCTCAGACAGCGGGTGAATTTACGGCGGTGGGCTACTTTTTTGCCCGCAAACTCCAGCAGGAACTCGGCGTGCCCATCGGCCTGATCAATACCAACTGGGGCGGTACCGAAGTCGAAACCTGGATC
>RDXT01000206.1 GCA_004292985.1 Bacteroidota bacterium | reverse complement strand
TACACGCCGGCTGGCACAGCTTTGCCATTGTGCTGCCCGTTCCAGCCTGCCTGAAGGTCGCCTGACTGATAGACCTCGCGCCCCCAGCGGTCATAGATATAGAGCTGGGGCTGGTACACGTTTTTCACAAGCATTGGCAGAAGGGTTTCATTCATCCCGTCGTCGTTGGGGGTAAACACATTCGGCATGTCGAGGATCGTCTCGCAGTCGCGGTACGCAATGTGCAGGGTGTCGGTGGTGCTGCAGCCGTCGAGGGTCGAGGGCGCCCAATAGAGGCCGGGCGCTTCGACAATCAGCGTGTCGCTGGTGGTAAAATCCTGCCAGAGATAGGTGTCTGCCGCCTCTTTCACTTTGAGGGTAAGCTGGTCGCCGATGCAAAGAACCGTGTCGGCTCCGAGCGAAAAGTCAGGCCGTGGTTTTATCCCTATTTCAATGCTGTCACGAAAGGGTATGCCGTGCAGGGTAATTTCGGCCCAATAGATTCCGGCCTTGTGCACCTGATATGAATAGCCCACTGAGCCATCCTGCCACAGGGGTAAGCTGGCGCTGTCGGGGACACTCAGCAGCAGACTGTCGCCTGCACAGAGGATGGTATCCGGCCCCAGGCGGGGTAAAATCCCCTCAAAAATGGTGTCGGAGAGGTTGTCGAGCATCACATTTCCATTCACAAACACATCATCGGGATGGGCGGACTCAAACTGAATAACATCGTAATACTGGCCCGGCGGCAGGGTGAAAAAAATCAGATAGGGCTGCCAGTCGGTATGCTGGATGGGTGGCGACTGCCATGCGAGGATGTTATTCTGGCAGGGCTGGTCGGCGTGGTTGGAGAGCCAGAGCTGGAGCCGCGCGGGGTCGTTGAAGTTGTAGCCTTCGTGGCGGTAAGCGGCAATCCAGGCTTCGAAGTAATAGGAATGTCCGGGGATAAATGAATCCTGGGGTGCTCCATCGGTGAGCCGCTGGTACAGGCCCTCGTTGGTGCCGTCTCTGCGGCAGAGGAGCTGGATGTATGAATTGCCGTCCTGCGGGGGCGCAGTCACATTCAGAAAACCCGGCTGTATGTCGGGCGTGCTTGTGAGGGTGCAGATGTTGCGCCAGGGATCGGGGATATGGCCCTGGATCAGGGGGCCTTCAAAAGACGAATTTCCCACCGGGAACTGTCCCCAGACAGGTAATGCGGCTGTGATACAGATGATTACGTACAATATCCTCATACTGCTCCCGGTTGATGTGTCCTTTTTTCAAATCGCCATCCTTTCCCAAACCCGAACCTTCAGAAGCAATATAAGATTTTTCATGAAGGAATTGTTTAAGAGCAGGCAACATAGCTACAGAAGCCCCTTCTCACAGCGCTCCTTTCCTCATCTCCTCCACAGCATGGCTGGCAGCTCTTGCGGTTAGTGCCATGTACAAAATCGAAGGACTTTGGTTCCCGGTCGAAGTCATACATGCCCCATCGGTTACAAACACGTTCTTGCAGGCGTGAAGCTGGTTCCACTCATTGAGCAGTGATGTTTGGGGGTCCTTGCCCATGCGCACACCCCCCATTTCGTGAATATCGAGGCCCGGAGGCTGCTTGCTGTCATACGAAGTGATGTCTTTGGCTCCGACTACTTCCAGCATTTCTTTGCCCTGGGTCAGAAAATCCTGCACCATTTTTTCATCATTGTCGTCGTAGCCCACCGAAGTCACCAACTGCGGGATGCCCCAGGGGTCTTTTTCGGTTTCGCTCAGGCGCACATGGTTGGTGATTTTGGGAATGGTCTCTCCCTGCATATACATATATATCCGCCAGTCGCCCG